>NZ_JAUAOA010000019.1 GCF_030542965.1 Azotosporobacter soli | reverse complement strand
AAAGGAGCGGTATAGCATGAGTTATGATGGATCAGGCGAAGGCGGAAATAGCGGCGGCTACGGCGGCGGTTACGGTGGCGGTTACGGCGGAGGAAACGGCGGCGAGTCAAGCGGCGGCGACAGTCAAGGCAGTGCGGGCGGTTTCGGCGGCAGCAGCGAATCAAGCGGCAGCGAGGGACAAGGGCTGAGCGGCGGCAGTTTCGGCGGCGATGCCTCAAACGAGAGCGCATCGAATGCTTCCTCCGGCGGCTTCGGCAGCGAGGCGGCGGATTCAGGCAGCAGCGCCTCTTCGGAAGGTTCCGAGGGAGAAGGCGTGCAAGGCGGTACGCCCTGCTCTTACAGCGGCGTCGATAACGACGCGCTCGGCGGCTCGTATACCGACGCCGAAACAACGCAGATCGGCAGCGGGTTGGCTGCGCTAGGCGATATGGGCAGCGGTTTTCTGAACAGCGTTGCGGGTTGGTGCAGCGAAAACATTACCGGGCCGTTCGCAGCTGCGACGCAGCAACCGGTCTCTGCGGTCGAAGCGGAATCGACCGCTGCGATGCTCAGCGATAACGTGCCGGGGATGACGCGGCAAGAAGCGGAGACGGGCCTGCAATCCTTCGGCATCGGCGCAGCGGAGGAGAACTCCGATTCCGGCGTCTCCGTCGAGAGCGGCGCGCCGGGACTTGCGCAGCAGGACGTCGCAAACGGCGTACAGGGCGGAACGCCGTACAGTTTTAGCGGCGTCGACAACGACGCGCTCGGCGGTTCGTACGCCAATCCTGAAACCGCGCATTTTGCGAGCGGAATTGATGCGCTGAGTGACGTAGGCCGCGGTGTAGCGAATTGGACAAGCGAACATATCACAGGCCCGCTTGCAGCTGCGGCGCAGCAGCCGGTATCGGCGGTCGAAGCGGAATCAACCGCGGCGCTGTTGGGCGATAACGTGCCGGGGATGACGCGGCAGGAAGTGGAAAGAGGATTGCAGGCGTTTGAGAATAAAGATACTTTGGCGGTAGAGGAAGACAGCGTTGGAATTAGCGTTGATGATATAAAAAAAACAGGAGATCGTTTAAATGATGCTTTGGAGATTACTGGACAAATTGGAGTCGGATTGGGCGTGAAAGGGAAAATAGCGGGTATTGGAATTGAGGCACAGATAGGAAAATATTATGAAAATATTACAACGGATAAGCCGAAAGAAACTTTAAATATTGGACTTAATGTTAGTGCAACAAATAAACTTTTTGCTGGCGTAGAAGCACAGGGGTCTATAGATCCTACCACAAAAGAAAATTTAGGCGGACAGGGGTTTGCTGGGGTCAAGATTGGAGCGAATAAGTTTGGATATGAGTGGGGTGGAGAATCATCTGCGGATGTGGTCGTAGCAACAGAAATTGGAGCATTAACGCCATTAGGAGGAGCAAAAATAGAAGCTAAATTTGACTATACAAAGTTTACTGAAAGAAATAATCGTTAAAGATTTTTTCTGAAAAACTTGTTTAAGCTGATATGAAAAATCAAAGGAGGAATAATCATTATGAATGAAAAGTATGGTGGTGCAGGAGTACGTTTTTTGGCAAGTTTGATTGATTTTGCCGTGATTGTGATTCTGAGTACATTGTTGTTTCTTGGTTGCATGAAGGGCGTAGAAGTGTTTGTTAAAGAGATAAGCATTCAGCATATAATAGGGACGGATGTGACCATAACGGCAATTGTCTATATGACGTATTTTACAGTACTAGAAGGAGGAAAAAGGCAAGCTGGATTAGGTAAGAGGATGATGAAGTTGAAAGTGACAGGTCTGGACAACACCAAGATAGGCTATGTAGCTGCATTTTGCAGAGCGATATTGAAATTGATTTTAGTCTTAGGGTTTGCGGGGGTAGGCGCTATAAGTATATTTTTTTCAAAGAAGAAGCAAACGGTGTACGATATTTTTTTAAAGACAGTAGTAAAAAAGACGAATGAAAGATGCGAAGAGAAGTAAACAGATTGCGGTAAAACAACAAGGGGAAATTTATGCTTAAAGAAAAAACGTTGTTTGAAGTTAAACGCGATGAGAAGGTTTGAGGGGGTAAAAAAGTGAGTTTTACTGGAAGTGAAGTGGAAGTTAAAAAAATAGCCATGCTTTTATTCGGCACAGGATTAGTGATTTTCCCCACATCTTTTCGTGAGTATAAAATGTGGGAATTATTTGGAAATCGGCGAAGCGTCAGCAGAGTAGAAAAAGTATGCAGCAGAGGAATTGGCTTAATAATGATTGCAGCAGCTTTATTAAGCTGGTAGTAAAATTATCAATAAGGGCAGTAAATATTTACGCAAAATAAAAACGTTTTTAAATCCGGTGTTGTTATAGATCGGGCGGTGGAAAAATGAAAGCGAAGCAAGGTATGATAATCGGAGCGATTGTGACGCCGATCGGCTTGCATCTAAAATATCCATGGAATGCTACTGTGGCGATTATTGCGAGCATAGTTTTCTTATTTATCATGATCCGAGACAGAGGAACATCCAACAAATACATTTTTATCGGGACCACAATAATAGTTGCGGCTGGCATCTTTATGGGAGCGGTAATGATTGAAAATCCGGTTCCTGGACTTTCAGGGTTGATGCCGATTACGGTCGGTATAATAATGATGTTCATCGGCATTTTTATAATCGGCGTTGGCAACCATATTAAAGATCCGAAGCGAGTGACAAAAAAAGACCTGGCGTACATCTTTGGCGCATTTTGTTTTATCATAATCTATTTTGGGGCAGTGGAATGGTTTGCGTATAGTCTGCACCACTAATATATAAGCGAAAAATAAATGCGATTGCAGCGGGAAGAAAAGGTGGCATTCCGATTCCGAGCAAGGAGGGCATGCGTGTTTAGACGATTTAAGATAGGAATTTTTTTGCTTGTCTTGGTGATTTTATCGTACGAAGCAGTCAAACCAACGTTGTATCATGTGGATATTGCACAGGAAGAAATGAAAATAAAAGCAGATTTGAATGAAATTCAGATCATGCCGGGATCACAGTTGAAAAGAGTGGATGTTATAACAAAGTCAGCTCAGACTCATGTGGATAAAAAATTTATAGCGTTCTTTAGCTATCACGAAATCAATGACTACTATGAGAATGAAATGAAGCGGCTCGGCTGGGATAAAGTTGAGGAGAAAGATATAAAAATCTGGGGTAAAGATAAGGGCAGCAAAGAAATTCGCTACCGAAAAAATGAGCGCGAAGTCTATCTCTACTATCGGGGCGCGGATCAAAGTAGGGATGATTTTTGGACGTATGCAATCGGGGCGTCTTGGAAGCTTTAGTGAGCGCAGAAAAAACAGTTCTTATGAAGAGCTGAAGTGCATCAACAAACAGTCTTCTTGAGGAAGCAACTGCCGTAAAAATAAATACGATTGAAGTGGGAAGAGCATGGAAGATAAATTAAGCGCGAAGCAAGGTATGATAATTGGATCGATTGTGACGCCGATCGGCTTGCATCTAAAATATCCGTGGAATGCTGCTGTGGGTTTTATTGCTGGAATAGTACTCTTGCTGATAATGATGCGTGATGGAAAGACCTACAATCGATATAATTTTATCGGAACCTTCATCATGATTGCGGCTTGTGTCTTTGGTGGAACTGTAATAATGGAAAATCCGACAGATGGAATTTCAGGACTGATGGAAATACAGGTTGTTATTGTGATGATGTTTATCGGCATTTTTGTCATCGGCGTTGGCAACCACATTAAAGATCCGAAGCGAGTGACAAAAAAAGACCTTGCGTACATCTTTGGCGCATTTTGTTTCATTGTAATTTATTTTGGGGCAGTGGTGTGGTTTGCGTATAGTCTGCACCACTAATATGGAGTAGACCTGGAGAGATGTAATGCATCCCATGAAATGGGGCAGGATTGATCGTCATTGCTGGCAACTTACTGCTTTCTAGGCAGAGTACTAACGGGGCACACGTATGCGAGCGTGTGCCCCGTTTTAATTTTTATACAACATATCGCTAAAGTGATTTGAAAATACATTCATGTTATGTAAAAAGAAGGAAATGGATAAAATATTAGAGAAGGAGATAAATAGAGAGTTTAGCGATTTGCAAAACAACCAGGAGGTATTTCCATGCGAAGCAATAGACATCATTTTCAAAAGTTAACACCTGTTGGGGATGTGAAGTTAGAAATATATAATGAGGCATTGGATTTTGTTTTTGCCGATGGAGATGTTAAAAACATTGCAATATCAGGCCCGTATAGTTCGGGTAAAAGCAGTGTATTAGAAAGTTATAAAAATATGCATAAAGAGATTAACTTTATAAATATTTCATTGGCTTGCTTTGAACCAATGAAAGTGCTGGATAAGGAAGATTTGGAAGAGGCAAAAGAGAAAGAAACAGGTGAAAAGACTAAAACTCCTAAAGCGCCTAAAAAAGCTAAAACAGGTAATTTAGAGGGGAAAATTATAAATCAACTGGTGCATCAAATTGATATTGATAAAATCCCACAAACGAACTTCAAAGTAAAAGAAAAAGTAGCTCGATATAGAGTTGAAAAAAATACGGCAGTGATGGCCGCTTTTTTGCTGTTGATAGTGTATTTGTTGAAATTTAAAGAATGGTCTCAATTTGTTCAAACCTTATCGTCGGGATCGCTAAAAGAAATGCTGTTGTGGACGACTTATGAAAGCGTGGAATTTGGGGCTGGAGCTGTCCTGGGTATGATTTCGATTTATATAATCTATTCGATTGTTAAAGTGCAAAAAAACAGAAATGTTTTTAAAAAAATAAAGTTGCAGGGACATGAAATTGAGATGTTTGAAAATGGTAATGAAGATTGTTTCGATAAGCATCTTGATGAGATTCTGTATCTGTTTGAAAACGCTGGCTGTGGTGCAGTTGTCTTCGAAGACTTGGACAGATACAACATGAATAGTATCTTTGAAAAATTGCGAGAAATTAATGTGCTGGTCAATAGTAATAGAAAAAAACCGATTCGTTTTTTCTATTTGATTAGAGATGATATTTTTGAATCGAAAGACCGCACGAAGTTTTTTGATTTTATTATACCCATCGTTCCGATTATTGATGGATCAAATGCATACGACCAATTTATCGAACACTTTAAGCAGGGCAAGATCTATGAAAAATTCGAACCTGAATTTTTACAAGGACTGTCATTGTATATCGATGATATGAGAATGTTGAAAAACATATACAATGAATTTGTAATTTATCATGATCGCATACAAAAAACGGAGCCGGACTACAATAAATTATTGGCGCTTATTGCCTACAAAAATATTTTTCCGAAAGATTTTAATGATTTACAATTGGGCATGGGATATATATATACCTTATTTGAAACTAAGGTAAAGCATATAGAAGAAAAGAGTATAAAAATTGATTCGGAAATAGAAAAAATCAAAGAGGATATTGAAAAAATAAATAATGAAAACCTTAATTCATTAGAAGAAGTTGAGACGATTCTTTTTCAAATGAATGGGCCTGTAGGGTATATTGGAGGAGCTCAAGTACCTGCCAATACGGAAAATAGGAAATTGATTCAAATGATAAAGAAAAATCCAACAAATGTTGCGGTATGGAAAGGGGGAGGCTGGAATAGTGTAAATATGACAGAAGCAATAGCCAAAGTTCAAAAAAATCCTGAATATATCGACCGCAAAAAAAGCATAGAAGGGAAATCGGCACAGCGGAAAAGAAAACTCGAAATAGAAGTGGAAAAACTAAAACAACAGAAGGCAAGGCTTGAAAGTCAACGCTTGCAAGATTTTATCGATGGAGAGAATATTGACGAAGTTTTTAGTGTCACTTTTACTAATGAGATAGGAGAAACAAATAAATTTGAGGAAATCAAGGCCAATCCATATTTTCCAATGATAAAGTATATTATACGAAATGGACATATTGATGAAACATATTCGGATTATATGACTTATTTTTATGAGAACAGCTTAAGCCGGACAGACAAGATCTTTTTGCGCAGCATTGCAGATGAAAAAGCAAAACCGCATTCCTATGCCATTGAAAATCCGCAAAAGATCATTGACCGCCTTAAAGAGACGGACTTTGAGCGAAATGAAATATTGAACTTTAAGCTACTGGCGTATTTGTTGCAAACAAAAAAAGAAAACGGGGTGTTTTTAAACCGAATCATGCAACAAATCAAAGACAAGAAAAACTACGAATTTATAGCGGCTTTTTTGGCGAATGAAAAAGACATTGCTGCTTTTATTGAGATGATAAATAGGCTCTGGCCAAGTGCCTTGCAAGGGATATTGACAGAAAGCGAGTTTGGTGAGGCACAAAAAAAGCGGTATATCATAAATACGCTATATTATTCTAGCCCAAAAGATATTGAAGCTTTGAATGAAGAAGAATGTTTAGCAAAGTTTATAGCAGATGACCCGGCGTTTTTGGAAATGGACAATCCTCAAATTGACAAAATTATAAAAGGCTTAACTGTACTGGAAGTAGAATTTACTCGGATTGATTATAATGTAGTCAATAAAGAGATTTTCCAAGAAGTGTACAAAAATGATCGATATCAATTGAATTTCGAATTAGTTTCCTTAATGCTTGAGGTGAATTATCAATACGCTAAAAATGATGATTTTAAGAACAAGAATTACACTTTGATTGCTTCAAAACCTGATGAACCCTTAGCGCTGCGCGTAGAAAGAGATATTGAGCAATATATGGAAATTATGCTTGTAAATTGCGAAGGCATTATTCTTGATGAAGAAGTGAACGTATTAGCCATACTGAACAATGAAAAAGTAAAGGATGATGTAAAGAAAAAGTATATTAACTTTTTGCAGACAATGATTGAAGAGATTAGCAGTGTTGCTAATCATGAGCTATGGGGCGCATTATTACAACAGAACATCGTCAAATATTCGGAAACCAATGTATTGGCGTATTTTATGAACAGTGACAAGGAAATAGACGATAATCTAATTGATTTTATCAATGGAAATGAAGAAGTAATTGAATTTAATCGTAAGACAATTGACAAAAGGTTTGGAGACGGCCTTGCGGAAAAATTTTATAGAAAAGTTACTATCTGTGACGCACTGGAAAATGACAAATATGAGAAGATCTTAGTTAGCTTAGAAATGCAATATAAGAAATTTGCTTATCAAGAAATAGATGATGAAAAAATTTCAATTCTGATCAATCACAAAATTATTAGAATGACTGCAGAAAATCTGATTTTCATGAGAGAGTTTTATCCCCGCCATATAGTAGCGTTCATTAAGAAAAATATTGATGAATACAGCAGTGAAACGATCAATGCTGAAAATGCAAATGAAGAAGAATTAGTAATGCTTTTAGAAGAAGAGATTGAGGATAAATATAAGATTGATGTATTGAAGTATATAAAAAGAGAAATATCGATAAAGGAGAAAAATTACTCTGAAGCGCTTAAGATAGCAATATTTCAAAAAAATCTGGACGTAGCTGACCTCGCAAATTTGGTTGAAATTTATAGCCATGAAAGTGAAGCAATGCAGGCGGCGATTCGAAAAATAGCGGAAGGATATGTTGAGGAGATTATCGAAGAAAATCATTCGCTTTCCGAAGAACTGCTTGTACATTTGCTTGAGGTAGAAGAAATTTTATTAGAAAACAAACAAAAGTTGCTTGCACAGTCATTGAGAGATATGAATGAAGACCAAGCGAAGAAATGTTTGGAAATTCTACGAATGCATGATTTTATGAGCTTGTTTCATAGAAAGCGTCCTAAATTTGAGATTAGCTCCATAAATGAACGACTTTTAGAAATATTTAAAGAAAAAAGGTGGATTACGAAGTTTTATATTGATGAGAAGGAAAACGGTTATTATCGAGCTATTGGACGCTAAACACATAACTAGTGATGGTCAAGCTGTTGTACAATTTGAAAATTAAATGCTTTGCCAATTTAGAAACGAAGTGAAATAGCAAAGCTGGAAAGAGTCAAAGGAGAAAAGCGATGACAGAAAAATTGTATGATTCACAGCGCTATGCGCGCGAGTTTACGGCCAACGTACAGTCGGTTTCGCCGCTGGAAAAGGAAGGGCAATGGGCGGTGGTATTGGATCGGACGTTGTTTTATCCGGAAGGGGGCGGGCAACCGGCGGATCGGGGGAGTTTGGCGGGTTTGCCGGTGAGCGATGTGCAGCTGAAGGACGGCCGGATCGTCCATGTCGTGAGCGGCGCTGCGCCGCAGGGCGAGGTAAAGGGCATTATCGACTGGGAGCGACGCTTCGATCATATGCAGCAGCATACGGGAGAGCATCTGCTGCTGGGCGCTTTTTTTCGTTTGTTTCAGGCCAACAGTTGCGGCTTTCATCTCGGCGAGCAGGTGAGCCATCTCGACCTCGATAGGACGGAGCTGAGTCCGGATGAGATTTTTCAGGCGGAAGCGCTGGCGAATGAAATGATTTTTGCCAACCGGACGGTGAGAGCGCGGCTCTTGGCAGAGGACGAAGATATGCCGGAGATGCGCAAGAAACCGACGAAAGCGTTTCAGGCGTTGCGGGTGGTGGAAGTGGAAGACTTTGACCGCTGTCCTTGCGGCGGCACGCATGTGGAAAAGAGCGGCGAGGTGGGCCTGGTGAAGATCATCGGCCAGGAGCGAAAGAAAGGCCGCTTGCGCCTCTTCTATCTGGCCGGAAAGCGTGCGCTGCTCGATTATGAGCGGAAGAACCGCGATCTTACCGCGATCGGCGCGCTGGTCTCGATGCCGCCGACCGAAAGTCTGGCGGCGGTAGAGAAACAGCAGGATAAAATGATGCAGCTCAATCAGCGTTATGCGCAGCTGCAAAGCCGTCTCGCGGAGCTGCTGGCGGAGCGATTGCTCCAGGCGGGCGAAGAGTTGGCTGAGCTGCGTCTTATCGTGCATTTGGCTGCGCCGGAAGACGGCGAGCTGCTGGATGAACTGAGTCGGCAGTTGACGCAGCGGGAAAAAGCGCTCTTTCTTCTGGCGGGAGAAGACCCGCGTAGCGGGCGCAAGCAACTGTTTTTCGGTCGCTCGGCGGATGTGGCGCTCGATATGAAGCAGCTGCTTGCCGCCGTGCAAAAGCAAAGGGGCGGCAAAGGCGGCGGCACGCCGAATCTGGTGCGACTGCAATGCCAGGAAGAGTGGGACATGAGTGAACTGCTGGAAATGGCGCGCCAGGAAGCGCTGAAGCTGGCGGCTCAAAAATAGCTTGGTGCAAAAAAAGCACTGCCGCAGCGGATTGCGACAGTGCTTTTTTATTGAGGGCAGAATGGGAAGGGATTTCTATCGTTACGCTCCTAGGGAGCGGTTAGCGTTTGTCGAGCACCAAAGAGACGATGTCTCTGGCCAGACGCTGCATGTTTTCGTCATGACGCCGCTGTTCTTCTTGTTGGCGGTCATGCCAGGCGCGCTCATCTTCGCCGGGGTGACGCTTCATTTCATGTTCATGGCGTTCTTTTTCGGCGCGCTCCCTCTCGTGGCGTTCGCGCTCTTGCCGTTCGCGATCCTGATCCTTGTGGTGCGGATCGTTTTGATCTTCCTCATAACGTTGCATGGCCGGGCCGTCCGGACGTGCGGCGGAAACTTCATTTGCGCTGACGGCAAACGCGATTTGCATCAGGCCGACCATCGAAAGCACGGCCAGTTGTTTAACGATTTTATTCATCTGCGATCACTCCCTCTTCTTGATAGGTTTATCATAACAAGGCAATGTTACAGAATGGTCAACAAAATATTTTCGTTCTGTCAATATTGAAAAGAGCTTTCCCTTGCGGTGAAGCTTTGAGACTATCGACAAAATGAAATCAAGTGGGACGTTTTTTACACGAAGAACCGAAGAAGGGAAGGTCGGAAGATTTTATTATTATTCTTCCATTCTTCCCCTCTTCGATTCTTCGTGTTATCGTTTCTTTTGTACCGTCTACGGTCTGAAAGCTTCACCATCGAGGCAAGGCTCTTTTCAAAGGATTATTTGGTCTGGCAGATTTGATCGACCCAGGCGAACAGTTCCGGCAGATCATAGTCGCCGCTGTGGCTTTTGCCCCAGGGCAGCGCAAAATCGACGGACGCGCCATGGTTGCGCAGTTTGGTTGCTAAAATAACAGGGACGGCCAAAGACGTATCGCGATCGAGCGAGCCGTGACGGATCCGCCAGTAATGGGCGGTGCTCGCAGTGGATTGGCCGATGTAGGATAGCGGATTCATTTGTCGTATGAGCGACGGTTCGGCAAGCGTACCGCCGACCGTGCTGCGCTTTGCCGCGAATTCGCTAAAATGCTGTGCGTTGACGGATGCAGTTCCAAACAGGCTGTTTTCGCCGCTGCCTAAGGCTACGTCGTCGAAGGCCGGCGTTGTTTTCATTCGTCCGGCATAACGCAGATAGGCGTCAAAATCGAGGGCGGTCACGCGGCCGTTTTGAACCGTCAGCCAGGCAAAGTCGGAAAGGTCGCTGCCTTGATTGAGCGCCGTTTGCGCCGAAGCCATCACGAAGGCTTTGACGTATTCTTTAAAGCTGCCGTTTCCGTCTGCGTCCAGTTTCAGCGGCTTGCCGCTGTCCGTTAATTGCAGCCCGTTCAGGTAGGCGGGAAAAAGCGGTTTTAATTCATTGGAGAGCTGTATTTGCTCCGCCGTCATTTGACCGCTGATTTCAAGCGGTTTTGGCAGATCGGTTGGCGGCGGCAGCATGATCGGTTGCTGGCCGGGCGACGGCATCGCGCCGCCGGAGAAGGTCATTTTTTTATAGTCATTGATGCCGTTAAACAGCCATTCATAGGCCATGTCAGCATGCTCAAGATCCGTAATCGGGCAATAGCAGGAGGCGGCAAAAATATCGTCGCGTTCGTTCGCTGCGCCAAGTTGCGTAAGCTCCTTTGTATAGTCGCCACTGTTTCCGGTTGCTCCGAGTAATGCTGACAGTGCCCCGCCAGCGCTGGTTCCGTTCGAGATGATTTTTTCACTGTCGCCGGGAATGCGTGCCGCATTATGGCGCAGGTAGCGTACCGCTGCTTTCAGATCGACAATGGCGGCGGGCGCTTTGCCGGTATAATTTCCGCTTTCGCTTTGCGTAGTCCGGCCTCGTGCGCCGGGTTCGGCGACGACATAGCCGTGCGCCAAGGCTGTCAGCGCGGCGTTTGGCTTGCCGTCCCGGTCAAGTCCGGGCGTTCCGGGCAGAGCCGGCATGTAACCGCCAATGGTGTTCGGCAGAAAAATCGGCGCGGTTTTGGCTGTGTATGCGCCGATTGATTTTCCTGCAAAATATTCGACAGGAACGTACAGGTTTAGATTTTGATACGTTGTGTCGACAGGGTGCTGTACATAGACCAGATTTTTGTAAGCGCGGTACGTGACCGTTTGTTCACCGACAGTCGCCGATTCGATGCTGAAGGAAGCAGCGTCAAAGTCGAGACTGTATTCGGCGGCAAAGGCTGGCGTTGCCGAGGCAAAGACGGCGCCGATTGCCAGCCATAGCAGCGTCAGCAAAGCGACAGGACAGATGCGTCGAAACATAGATTTCCCTCCTTGTGTATTGATGGCAAATTATTCGCGACTAGCCTGAGCCAGCGCATTCGCGCACATTTTTTCAAGCAACTGGTGCGCGGTTTCCTGTTCGGCTGTACTGAAGCCGTCCAGTAGTTGCTGGTTCCAGCCGTCCATCAGTAGGAACAGTTCGTCTTGGATGGCGGCGGCTTTTTCGGTCGTGTATAAGTTGTAAGCGCGTTTGTCGGTAGCGCTGGTTTCTTTTGTGACATAGCCTTCGGCAATCAGTTTGGCGATCGCTTTGGCCGTGGTCGCCTTGTCGATGCGCACCCGTTCGGACAACTGTTCTTGCGTGATGCCGGGATGCTTGTACAGTTCGATCAAAAACATGTATTGGCCGCTGCCGAGGTTGTAGCGTTTGAATTCTTTATTGAAAAAGATTTGGCTGTAGCGATACAGCAGTGAAATGTGCTTGCCCATGCGATCTTTATTCATAAAAACTCCCCCGTTCAATTGGTTTCTGTTGCAACTGGTTGTATTATAACGCGAGAGTTTGCTGGAGGCAAGGCTTTGAAATGCGTGCCGCCTGCCCATTCGACGGAGTCTGCTTCGCATGCGATACTGTCTGCTGCTTTTTTTTGCATGTGTTTTTTATAGAAGACGGCGAAAGGCAATACCGTTAAAAGTGCACAGCACAGATACATGGCGCGCAAGCCGATCAAAGCGGACAGTTGCCCGAGCAAAAGCGCGCCGAGCGCAAAACCGAGATCGAATGCTGTCAGCAGCGTGCCGTTGACGCTGCCGCGACGGCTGGCATCGACTTGATTGATCGACAGCGCAAACGCCAGCGAATAGAGAATGCCGAAGCCGATGCCGAGCAAGAGTGCTGCGAGCAAGAAGAAGCAAAGCTCTTGCGTGAAGAACAGGCAAACGAAAGTTGCGAAGAACGAGGCAAAACCGATGCACATGATCAGGATGGGGCCTTGCCTGTCCAACATTTTTCCGGCGTATGGACGACTTGCGATGACGCCGACGGCATTGGCGAGAAAAAACAGGCTGGCGTTTTCAATCTGCAACTCCTGTGCGAACAGCACGATGAACGAGAGCACGGCACTGTAGTTGAAGGCCATGAAGAAAACGATCGCGGCATAGGCGAGCACGCTTTTTTCCAGCCAACGCTTGTTGCGTTGCTCGGATGCTGCAGGTGCGACGCGAAAGCGGATGCCGAACAGACAGCAGGCAGAAAGTGCAGCCAATGCGGTTCCGGCGGCAAATAGGAAAGGATAACCGAATTGTTGAAGTACGCTCAGGCCGAGCCAGGGGCCAAGCAGCATTGCAAGGGACATCGAAAGACCGAAATAGCCGATCCCTTCGCCGCGCTGCTTCGCGGGAATGACATCGGTGGCGATCGTGGCCAGCGATGTCGTTGCAAAGCCCCAGCAAATCCCGTGAAAAATGCGCAGTGCAAGTAACGCGGTAAAAAAAGTGGTCCATGAATAGGCTGCCATTGCAAAAAACAGCAAGAGCAAAGAAAACCAGGCGGTTTTCATCCGGCCGGACGCATCCAGCAGACGTCCGGCCAACGGACGGGCAAGGACGCCTGCCAGCGCAAAAGCGCCGAACAAGAGACCGACATCGCCATTGCCTTTGCCAAGTACTTCCGTTGTGTAGAGAGGCAAAGTTGCCATAATGTAATACATGCCGGTAAACGCAAGAAGATTGGCCAGACAGTTAAAAAGGAAACTGCGCGTCCAAAGTGTTGTTGCGTCGGAAGGAACAAATGCCATTAAAATCACCTTCTTCTTTTAGTAAAGAGCGAACAGGCCGGTGTATCCGGCCTGTGGGGAATTATGATAAATTAAATAACCGGCAAGCATTTTGGCTGGTGATCCGTTCGCGATCGCTGTCGCTGATGTTTAGTGAGTTTACAAAATCAACGCCGCCGGACATCCAGCCATAGACGACGGGGAAGGAACTGCCGAACAGGATGTGATCGGCGCCGCAGACGTTAATGGCGCATTCGACCTGTTCTTTACCCCAGGAAGAAGGATGGGTCATATCAAAGAAAATATTGTTTTTCAGGTAGCGGGCGATCTTGTCTCCTTCCGAGGAATCAAGACGGACGAGAGCTTCTTGTTTTTTAGAGGCATGCGGCATTAACAATTGATAATTGGCAAACCAGTTGCCGCCAAACATGGTATGAATGAATTTCAGATTCGGAAATTCGTCAAACATACCGCTGAACAATTCACGACCGACCGCAGTGCCCTGGTCAATGATGCGGCCGAATTCGCGGCGCAGGTTGGTGTACTCGTAGATCGACTGCCAGTATACCGGCAGCGGCGTGTGATGCACGACAACCGGAACCTGAAGTTCGTTAAGCACCTTGAGATACGGCTTAAAGGCCTCATCATCCAGATACAACTGCCCGTAATGGCAGGCAAGCTGAACGCCGACCATGCCGAGGTCTTTCAGGCACCGTTCCAGTTCGTAGAGGTTTTCCTTGCCTCCCCAGGGCGGCAATACGGCATTGGCGTATAAGCGACCGTTTGAACGTTTGCAGATGTCGGCCGCATTGTCATTGACGATTTTGCAGGTGTCAAGCCGCAGCCATTCCTGCCAGACAGGAACGCGCAGAATCCCTTTGTCGACGCCGGCGTCATCCATCGCTTTGAGTTTGGCTTCGAGTGAGTAGTCGCCTTCGACATAGTTCAGATTTTGAAAGCCTTTCGGTTTTTCCAAAATCATATGGCGTTTGCCGCTGTCGAGTGTTTCGAGACGGGCGATTTCGCCAAAGCTGCGCGGCGCGGTGCTGAGAAAGCCGTCGAGTACCTTTTCGTTGTCGAACAAATCTTCCGGTAAATGATGAATGTTGATGTCGATGATCATGATAATCCTCCTCGTGACGTCGAAATAGTTGCAAGTGCAACTTTATGACTGTATTGTAACAAGAGAAAGTTTCTATTGCAACTAAAAAGAAAGAGTCTTGATCAAATCTTGTTATTTGAATGGCAGTAAGCGGGTATAGGGAATGGATATGAAAAAACAGGCTCTGTCGTATGACAAAGCCTGTTTCTTCCAAGAGGATAAGGATTATGCGGTTTCTATTTCGTTATCTCGTTCGAGGCCCAGACGTTTGACGGCCTGTTCGCGCATTTTGTATTTCATGATCTTTCCGGCGGCGTTCATCGGGAATTCGTTGACGAAATCGATGTAGCGCGGCGTCTTGTGTTTGGCGATATGGCTGCGGATATATTCTTTCAGTTCGTCGGCGCTCAAGCCGCTGTCGTCCTTGGCAATAACGCAGGCCATGATTTCTTCGCCGTACTGTTTGTCCGGTACGCCGATGACCTGAACGTCTTTTACTTTGGGATGCGTGTAGATGAAATCCTCGATTTCTTTGGGATAGATGTTCTCGCCGCCGCGGATGATCATGTCCTTGATGCGGCCGGTGATCTTGTAGTTGCCGTTTTCGTCGCGGCGGGCCAGGTCGCCGGTATGCAGCCAGCCGTCTTTGTCTATCGCGGCGGCCGTCGCTTCGGGCATCTTGTAGTAGCCTTTCATGATGTTGTAGCCGCGGGCGACGAATTCGCCGTCGACATTATCGGGCAGATCCGCACCGGTTTCGGGGTCGACGATCTTGCATTCGACGCCGGGCAGTTCGCGTCCGACCGTGGAGACGCGCAGCGCGATGGAGTCGTCAACGCGGCTTTGCGTGCAGCCGGGCGCGGATTCGGTCTGGCCATATACGATCGTGATCTCGCTCATGTTCATTTTGTCGACGACGTCCTGCATGACTTTGACAGGACAGGGGCTGCCGGCCATGATGCCGGTGCGCATGTGCGAGAAGTCGGTCGTGGGGAAATCCGCATGTTCCAGCATCGCGATGAACATCGTCGGCACGCCGTGGAAGCAGGTGATCTGTTCGCGGTTGATGCAGTCGAGCGACTGTTTCGGCGAGAAATACGGCAGCGGCGACATCGTGACGCCGTGCGTCATCGAGGCGGTCATCGCGAGAACCATGCCGAAGCAGTGGAACATCGGCACATGGATCATCATGCGGTCGGCGGTCGAGAGGTCCATGCAGTCGCCGATGTTTTTGCCGTTGTTAACCACATTGTAGTGCGAGAGCATGACGCCTTTGGGAAAGCCGGTGGTACCGGACGTGTACTGCATGTTGCAGACGTCGTGTTTGTTGATCGCACGTTCGCGGCGATAGACTTCTTCGAGCGGTGCGCGGTCGGACATTGCGACCGCTTCGTCCCAGGTCAGGCAGCCTTTTTGTTTGGAATCGATCGTGATGACGTTGCGCAGAAACGGTAATCGTTTCATGTGCAGCGGTTTTCCGGCTTCTGCCGTTTCGAGCTCCGGACAGAGTTCCTTGATGATGCCGACATAGTCCGAATCTTTGTAGCCGTCGATCATGACGAGCGTATGGGTGTCGGACTGGCGCAGCAGATATTCGGTTTCATAGATTTTGTAGGCGGTATTTACCGTGACCAGCACTGCGCCGATCTTGGTCGTTGCCCAAAAGGTGATGAACCATTGCGGCACGTTGGTCGCCCAGATTGCAACATGGTCGCCCGGACGCACGCCCAGCGCGATCAGCGAGCGGGCGAATTCGTCGACATCGTCGCGGAACTGCGCATAGGTGCGCGTGTAGTCGTGCGTCGTATAGCGAAACGCATACTGGTCGGGAAATTCGGTCACCATCCGGTCGAGCACCTGCGGGAAGGTCAGATCGATCAGCGCGTCTTTTTCCCAGACGTATTTGCCGGTTTTGGCGTTGTTGTCAAAGAGGCGGTCCTTAGTGGCGCTGGTTTCGAGAAAGCGGCTCATGTAGTTGGCGAAGTTCGGGAAGACGACGCCAGCGTCGGCGAGGTCGGGCGCCCAGCGTTTGAGCCATTCGAGAGAGACATAGCCGTCGTAGTTGATCGAGTTCAGCGCGAGCATCATCGCATCGATCGGCAGATCGCCTTCGCCCATGATCTTATAGCGGATGACGTCGTCTTCCATGATCGAATCCTTGACGTGGACGTATTTGATATACGCGCCGAGATTTTGCACGGTCTGGCCCGGCGTTTCACCGGCAAAGCGGTAGGGGTGATGCATATCCCAGAGCGCGGCGACCGCGTCGCTGGCGATCTGATTCAAGAGGCGGCAAAGACGGGCGGTGTCGGCATAGACGCCGTTTGTCTCGACCAACAACGTTACGCCGTGCGCTTCGGCGATCGGCACGAGTCGTTTCAAAGCGGCGAGAACGATCGTATCGTCGACTTCGCCGTCCGCCTGCGCGGCCAGGTCGCCGAGAATGCGGACATAGGGCGTGCCGAGCTGTGCGGCCAGTTCAATGTGCTGTACCAACTGGGCGTGCGTTTCTTCGGTTTTTTCTGCGAATTTCAAGCAGCAGCCGGGTGACAAGCAGGGGATTTCGAGGCGCAGCTCGGCAAGCTTTTCGATCGTATGCGGCAACTGGGTCGCGATAAACGGACTGACGTGAGCGGCGATGTTTCCGAGGCCCCGCACTTCGATGCCGTCAAAGCCGAAGTCCTTGGCCATGGAATAGATGTCCTTCCAGCTGAAATCGGGACAGCCGAGTGTTGAAAAAGCAAGTTTCATGATGATTCCCTCACAATGCATTTTATTCGTATCGATTGACGAGACTGAAAGCCTGCGCCGGGACAAAAAAAGCTTCCGTCTCCGAGCATGGCTGCTAAGAGACGAAAGCGTCAAACTTCCGTGGTACCACTCTTGTTGATATGAAACATATCCACTTTGTACAGTCGCGCGGTCGCGGCTGCAGTCTCATGATAACGGCGAGAAACCCGTTCACGCCTACTCGCCATTGCTTTCGGGTGAATGCTCAAGGGCGAGTTTCCATTGTCCTGCGCGCTGTCTTTCAGCAAACGACAGCTCTCTGGAGCGTCAGGCGGCAGTGGATCATCCCTATCAATGCACATTTGCTATTTAGATTATATACAAGTTAACAAATCTTGAAGGGGTTGTCAAGAAAAAAGAAACAGTGTTACAGCTTTTCTCTTCTGAAAAGCGGCGGCAGCGCAACTGGCGTTTACGCCGCACATCTTATATAATGGCAGGAAAAGAAATGAAAAAGGTAGAGGTAGAGGACGATCATGTTGAAGCTGCTTTGTTACGGACTTTTATTCCTTGCGGTCGCCTTGTTGTGGCTGCCGGATCGCTTACGCGTGCCGTTGTGGAGCGTGGCCTTTGCCCTGGCTTGTCTGGCGGGACTGTTGAGCGGTCAGCTGGACGGCGCTGCCGTTCTTTTCATCATCTGCCTGGCCATGGCGGTATATCTGTCGGAACGGGAAGAACTGGCGACATGGAGTCGGGCCGCGCTGCTGCTGGGCGTGGTTTTCGGCAGCTTTGCGCTGGGCGCGCACCGCATGCCGCATTTCCACAACTGGCTGGTCGCGGCCGATCTTAGGATCAGTGCGGACGCATCGCCGATCTCCCTCTATCTTAATTTTGACAAGACGGTGCCCGGCCTGCTCCTCTTGGGCTTTGCGCATCCGCGAATTAGAGAGCGAAAAGAGTGGGCGCTGCTGGCAAAACGCATCTGGCCGCTTGGCGGTTATCTCCTTGCGCTTTTGCTTGCGTTCGCGTTGGCGAGCGGTAAAATCCGTTTCGATCCGAAGTGGCCCGATTGCCTGCCGCTTTGGCTGCTGACCAATCTCTTCTTTGTCTGTATGGCGGAAGAAGCGTTCTTTCGCGGCTTTTTGCAGCGCAGGGCCGAAGCGGCGCTGGCGCAGCGGCGGGGTGGGAAAATGCTTGCGCTCGCACTGGCCTCGCTTGCGTTCGGCGCGGCGCACTATGGCGGAGGCGCAGGTTATGTATTGATCGCGACGCTGGCCGGATTGTGCTATGGCTATGCTTATCAGAGAACGAAACGAATCGAGGCCTCGATTTTGCTGCACGGGTTGGTGAATACGGTTCATTTTCTCTTCTTTACCTATCCGGTGCTGCCCTAGCGTCAAAGTGCAGCAGGGAAGTGGACGGCGGGAAAAAAAGACAGCTTTTTCCCCACTATCCCTTGGAAATAGACAAATGAACAAGTTGATACAAAAGTTACAAAAATCGACGCTGTACGGCAGGAGTTTTATGTAGAAAAGAGAACTTAAAGATAAACCTTTTGCCAATGCCATCTATAGTGTCATTTTAAAAAGAAAGGGAGGGCTGTAAAAGAAGATGACGCGTTCATCGCCGCATAAAGATCGCCAAGCGTTATTGATTGCTCATTATGAGCGGTTGACTTGCGACATGAGACAGAGCAGAAAATTGCCGGATTTGTACAAGATCGAAGAGATTGTCTGCCGCAAGCAGGTGCAGGTCGTGCGTATTTCGGCCAAGGTCCAGGAATGGGAGCAAGCGGCCCAGGAAAAGTATGGGAAACAATGCCTGTTCCAACAATACAAGAGCGTCATCGAAGATTCGGTCAGACTGCAGCTGCTGCCGAAACTGGCAGAACATTACGGCAGCGCGATACGCTATTGGCATTTTTTTGAACCGCATGAAAAAGAGGGCGAAATCAAAGCATTCACGGTCAAAGGGTTTCAGGAACCGATCTTCAAGATGAGGGGCGACGTCGCCGCACGCGAAGAGGAACGGCTCGGCAAGATCGTCTCGCGCAAGATTCGCGATGCATACGGACGAGGCCCGAACCGCCTCGCGCTGACGCAATTGTCGGAGAAGTGCCTCGTATTGGAGATGGAAGGCCTGCTGGGATCTTTTTCAGCACAGTATTTAGAGCGGCATGAGGCGCTCGGGAATGCGTTGCCGGATTTGTTTTCGGCGTTGGCGCATCACGTCTTGCAGGAATTGTGCGAGGAAGAGTGGCAGCAGGAACTGCAAAGCTTTACTGCAGTTGACTACAAGGAGAATCGGATCGTTACGCTGGCCGTCAGGCAAGATGCTGTGACGCGCTGCGGTTAAAACGAAAATAATAGCATGGCCAATCGCCCGGCAGTTCGTTGACGGACCAGCTGGATGAAGCAAGCTTGTCTTTTTTCTTGGGAATTGAAGAAGAAAAACCAAGGTTTATTTAAGCAGCGGTAAAACCGGAACTGTTTGACGCCTTTGTCTTTAGACAAAGGCGTCTGTTTTTTTATCGGGAAAGTGGGAGCAAAAAGTAGGAGGATTTTACTATGAGATGGGATATTCAAAAAAAGTTAGTGTTGATGGTGGTCGGCATCGTATTGGTCTTTTCGACCGCGGCAGGTCTGTTGTGTTATGAGATGAATGTGATGGAAGACGGCATCGAGGACATGGTCGGACGCACGGTGCCGATGACGGTTAATCTGCTGCGCCTCGACAAGGAGCTGCAGCGCGAGTCTTCGCTGGTGCGCGGTTTCATCATCACGAAGGACGGCGCGCTGGTGAACAATTTTCAGGATTCGAAGACGACGGTCAACCAACTGCTGAGCGAGTGGGAGAAAAACAGCAAGACGAAGGAAAGCCGGGAATATCAGAAAAAGCTCAAGGAAGGGTATCAACAGTACTGGGGATTTGTCGATAAGGCGGTCAGCGGCATCCAGGCCGGGCAGGATGTTTCCGGCGTCGTGAAACAAGCCGGCACGGCCATCGCCGCACTGGAAAAGGATACGAATGACGCGGTCCGCTTCACGCTGGCCTGGCAGGAAGAGCAGCAGAAAAAACGGGAAGAGAGCACAAAGAAGATGATGCTCTGGCTGTCGGTCGGCGTGGCTGGGGCGGCTCTTTTGACAGTTTGGGGCGGCATTTATTTCGCGCGGACGATCAGTCGTCCGATGAAGGAACTCGCGAGCGGCGCGGTCGCGGTCGCAAAAGGCGATCTGCGTGAAGTCTGCGTGCTTTATCGCGGTAATGACGAACTGAAGGATTTGATCGATGCGTTTTGCACGATGACGAAAGACTTAAGAACCCTGATTAACGGTGTGCAGGACACGGCGCAGATTCTGACCGCGTCGAGTGAAGAGTTGACCGCCAGTTCGCGCCAGACCGCGGATGCATCGGCGCAAGTGGCGCACGCGGTTACCGATGTGGCGGAAGGCGCGGAACGACAGCTAAGCGGCGTGGAGCAGGTCGTGCAAACGGTTGGGGAAATGGAACGTGCGGTCGAACATGTCGCGACCGCGGCGACCGGTCTTGCGGCCGAATCCAGCCAGGCGGCGATTGCCGCGCAGGGCGGACGGCAAACCGCGCAGACGGCGCAGCAACAGATGGAAAATATTCGTCTCTCGGTGCAAAATACCGCGCAGGCGGTACAAAATTTGGGCGAGCGGTCGCAGCAGATCGGCGAGATTGTGCAGGTGATCGCTGGCATCGCGGGCCAGACGAACCTCCTGGCGCTCAATGCGGCGATCGAAGCGGCGCGGGCCGGCGAACAAGGAAAAGGATTTGCCGTTGTAGCTGAAGAAGTACGTAAATTAGCCGAACAGTCGCAAACCGCGGCGGGACGGATCGAAAGCATCATCCATCAGATCCAGGATGAGACGGAACAAGCGGTGCAGGCCATGGAAACGGGAACCTGCGAAGTAGAAAAAGGAACCGGCGTCATGGCGGAAGCCGGCACGCAATTTGCCAAGCTGACCGAAATGGTGGAGAATCTGAACCGGCAGGTGCAGGAAATTTCCGCGGCGGCGCAGCAGCTTGCCGCGTCGGGCGAAATGGTGCTGAGTCAGGTGCAGGGCGTACGCGGCGTGGCGCAGGAAACCAGCGGACATGCGCAGACGATCTCCGCGAGTGCGCAGGAGCAATCGGCCACCGTGGAAGAAATCGCCGCGGCGAGCCGCGAACTGGCGCAGACCGCGGAAAATCTGCAGAGCAAGGTGGCAAGATTTCACGTGCATTAGAGCGAAAGAGAGCAGACTGACAGCGAGAGGATGAAGCCGGATGGAACAGGAAACGCAACGCAAGAAAGCGGCTCTAAGAAGGCAGGCAGCGGCGCAAGCGGAGTATGCTTTGTTTGAAGAGGTGTATGACGCTGTGTTCGTCGAGGCGGCGGACGGAGACATTTTGTATGTGAATGCGGCGGCCTGCCGGATGCTGCAATATGAACGGGCTGAGCTGCTCGCGCTGAATGTAGACGATCTTCTGCCAGAGCAGGAAGCGAAGGTGGCCGCCATACTGATGCAGCAGATGAGCATCGGTGAAAGCGTTTCGTTCACCGGCAACAACCGGGCGAAAGACGGCGGTCTGGTTCTGATCGAGGTGCGCGTGCGGCGTGTTGCAGAGGATCGCTTTATGCTTTTTGCCCGGCCGATTGCGGAGACGTCTTCGCGGGCGGTCAACGAAGAACGGCAGGAAGAGTGTCTGGCGGCGTTGCATGAGATCGGTCTCAGGCTGCTTGCAGAAAATGACGTCGATGCGCTTTTGCAGGGGATTCTGCGCCGGACCGCGGAGCTTTTTGGTACGCCGGACGGTTCGATCTGCCTGAAGGACGCGCAAAGTCAGGGCGTGGTGCGGCGTTACCATATTGGGCGCAGCAACGCGCAGGAGGATCGGTTCGGTTATTATGAACCGGGCGAAGGTCTGATCGGCAAAGTCTTTCAAACTGGCGAAGCGCTCTTGATCAGCGATTATCCGAACTGGCCGGGGCGGCATCCGCATCCGGATTTTGACAAGCTGCAGACGGTGGTCGGCATTCCGCTGAAAATGGCTAAGGAGACGATCGGCGTAATCTGCCTTGATTATTTCGATGCGCCGCGCGAATTCAACGTCGCCGAGCGGCTGCTGCTGCGCCAGCTTGCACAACTGGCTTCGCTGGTGCTGGTCAAGGCCGAAAACATCGCGACGCTGCATCAGTCGGAACGTTTGCTGCAGACGAAGAATGCGGAGATCAGCGCCGCGCTCGAAGAACTGATGGCGATCGAAGAGGAACTGCGCCAGCAGTTCACTGCGGTGCTGGAAAAAGAAGACCAGATCAGTCGTCAGAACATGGTGCTTTCCTTTTTACACAAGACCGCGCTGTCGTTCATGCATCATCTCGATATCGCTGAGATTCTCGATCAGATCATGGACAGCGCGCTCGGCTTTCTCGGTACGCAAGACGGCTGGATCGCCCTGCGTGACGAAACATCGCAGCCGTTTACGCTGCGGGTCGCACGAGGCGGCGCATTGACATTGCTGAAAAAGGAAAATGCCTGGCTACAGGCGATGGGGGAAAAAATCAGCCGACAGGCGAGTCTGCTCATAGAGGAGGAAGCATCTTGGCTGTCAACGGAAAACGAAGAAAAACGAAGCGTCGCGGCGATTCCTCTTTTGAGCGGCGGCCAGGTGGTCGGCTTCATCGGCATCGTGTTTGCCAATGCCAATGAAGCGAGGGCGCAGGAGGCCAGCGTCTTATTGCATCAGTTCGGCGAGCTGGCGTCGTTGGCCGTCGACAATGCAAGGCTGACGCACTCGTTTCAAAAGGAAATAGAAGCACGAAGGCAAAGCGAGGCGGCGCTGCGTCTGGCCAAGGAAGAAAGCCAGGCCATTTTGCAGGCGATGCCAGACCCGATCCTATTGTTGGATAAGGAAAAAACAATTGTCGCCATCTTCGATCCGCGTGCGCAGCTGCGCTTGATGGATAAGGCGGCACTGGGGCGCTCTGTCCTTACGTGTCTGCCGAAAGAAGCGGCAAACCGTTTTTTGCAACATGTGGAAGAAGCGGCGCAAAGCGGGACGGTGCAACAGTTTGAGGATCGCCTGCAGATTGACGGCGAGACGATCTACTATGACGTGCGCGTTGCGGTCGTCAGCAGCGAACGAATGCTGGCGGTGGTCAGAAATGTCACGCAACGCCGGGAAATGGAGCGGCAGCTGCGCCGCCTGAGCATGCAGGACAGTCTGACGGGACTATACAACCGGACGGTCTTTGAGTCGGAAATGAAGGCGATCAGCATCGGCAGTAAAGGGCCAGCAGCCTTGATGATCTGCGATGTCGACGGATTGAAACTCGTCAATGACTCGCTAGGTCATGCGACCGGTGATCAGCTTTTGCGTTCGGTGGCGACAATTTTTAAGCAGTCGTTCGAACCACACGAGATCGTCGCACGGATCGGCGGCGATGAGATTGCGGTACTGCTGCCTTTCAATACGGAGCGGAGCGTCGAAAACGCCTGCACAAGAATCCAACGCCAGCTGCAGGACTACAACCAGAAAAACCCGATGCTGCCGATCAGTCTGTCGATCGGTTTTGCGGTCAGCGAAACGGCGCCGCCGGATATGGATGCCTTATTCCGCGAAGCCGATCACAACATGTACCGGGAAAAACTGCATCGCAAGCAAAGCACGCGCAGCGCTATCGTCCAGGCGATGATGAAGGCACTCGAGGCGAGGGACTTCATCACCGAAGGGCATGGCGAGCGGCTGCAGGAAATCATGCTGGAATTTGCGGCCGCCCTTGGCCTGTCGAGCCAGCAGTTGGCCGATATAAGGCTCTTTGCCCAGTTTCATGACATCGGCAAGGTCGGCATCCCGGATCATATCCTCTTTAAGCCGGGCGGTTTGACGGAAGCGGAGTGGACGGTCATGCGGCAGCATGCGGAGATCGGCCACCGGATCGCGCAATCGGCGGCCGATCTCGATCCGATTGCCGATTGGATTCTGAAACATCACGAATGGTGGAACGGGCAGGGCTATCCGTTCGGTCTGAGCGGCGAAAAAATTCCGCTGCCCTGCCGGATGCTCGGCATCGTCGACGCGTATGACGCGATGACCAACGACCGTCCCTATCGTAAGGCATTGACATCCGAGCAGGCCGTCGCAGAGCTTCGCCGACATGCCGGGACGCAATTCGATCCGGCACTGGTGGAACCGTTTGTCGCATTGATCGAAGCAGAGAGATAAATGGCGCATGCCAAGCAGCACACACGGAAAGGAGGTTTTTTGATGACGGACAATCTGAAGATCGGTTGTCATCTATCGAGCAGCAAGGGCTATGAACATATGGGGCGTGAGATCCTGCGCCTCGGCGGCAATACGTTTCAGTTTTTCAGCCGCAATCCGCGCGGCGGCAAGGCGAAGGCGCTCGACAAAGCGGATCTGGAAGCGTTTTTGGCGTTGGCCGAAGAGAATGCGTTCGCGCCGATTTTGGCGCATGCGCCGTACACGCTGAATCCCTGTTCCGCCGATGCGCGGGTGCGTGAGTTCGCGTTTGAAGTGATGCTTGACGACCTGGCGCGCATGGAACAGCTGCCGCATAATTACTATAACTTTCATCCGGGCAGTCATGTCGGTGCGGGCGTCGAGGCGGGCATTGAAATGATCGCCGCCTTGCTGAACGAGGTGCTGAAAGAAGAGCAGACGACGCTTGTCCTTTTGGAAACAATGGCCGGCAAGGGCAGTGAAGTGGGGGGACGCTTCGAGGAACTGCGCGCAATCATCGACCGCGTCGCCTGCCGGGATAAACTCGGCATATGCCTCGATACCTGCCATGTCTACGACGCCGGTTATGATATCGTAAATGATCTCGATGGCGTGCTGGCTGAATTTGATCAAGTTATCGGCCTGGAACGACTGAAGGCGATTCATTTGAACGACAGCAAGAATCCGTTTCACAGTCGCAAGGATCGGCATGAAAAAATCGGCGAAGGCTCGCTCGGCTTGGCGGCGATTGCCCGCATCATCAAGCACCCGTCGCTTTGCGAGCTGCCGTTCTTTCTCGAAACGCCGAATGAAGTCGACGGCTATGGCGAAGAGATTCGTTTGCTGCGCGGCCTATAATGAAAAGAAAGGGACTGTTTCAAAGCGGCAGACAGCAGCTGTTTTGAGACAGTCTTCTTTTTTTATGTAAGAAAATTACAGGTATTTTATTGTGCACAGCGAAGGAGTAAAAAAAGATAAATTGGCAATGTGGGAGGGATTTTTTTGGACACGAAACCATTCACCTGCCTCTTCGGCGGCGAAGCCGGGTACGGCGTCATGAGCGCAGGCTCACTGGTGGCGAAGAGCGCGATGCGCAGCGGACTGAGCGCCGTCGTAGTCAATGAATATCCGTCGTTAATCAAAGGCGGTCTGAACACCTGCCTAGTGAGAATTGCCGAGCAGACTTTGCTCGCTTATGAAGAGGAGGTCGACTTTCTCGGCGCACTGTCGCAACCGGCGTTTGAATTGAATATCGGCAGAGTGAAAAAGGGCGGTAGCGTGCTGTACGATACGAAGGCGGTCAGGACGGATTCGATAAAGACGCCGGAAGGAGTTCGATTGATCGGCGTGGATCTGTCGGGTGCATTGCCCGAAAAAGGGGCAAAGATCATGCTGAACAGCGTGCTGCTCGGCGGTTTTTGTGCGCTGAGCGGCTTTCCGGCTGCTTCGTTGCAGGCGACGCTGGAAGCAGAGTTCAGCAAGGCCGAGGTGAGAGAGAAGAACAGGCAGGCGTTTGAAAACGGCCGCGCGCTCGTGGCCAGCGTGATGACGCAGACGCCGTCTCTTTCCCTGCGTTTTTCGGCAGCGAAAGGAGAGACTATGCTGATTAACGGCAACGAGGCGATCGCGATGGCGGCGATCAAAGGCGGCTGCAAGTTCGCCGCCGGATATCCGATGACGCCGGGCTCGAGCGTGCTTAGTTATCTGGCTGAATACGGCGCGCCGTACGGCGTGGTCTTTAAGCAGGCCGAAGACGAGATCGCGGCGATGAACATGCTGATCGGCGCTTCGTTTGCCGGCGCACGCTGCATCGGTTCCACGAGCGGCGGCGGTTTTGCGTTGATGACCGAAGCGCTCGGCTTTGCCGCGCAGGCCGAAATTCCGCTGGTCATGGTCAATGCGCAGCGGGGCGGGCCAAGCACCGGACAGCCGACGCGGACGGCGCAAGCCGATTTGAACTTTGTTTTGCATGCGTCGCAGGGTGAGTTTCCGCGCATCATCGTAGCGCCGGGGGACGTGGAAGAATGCTTCTACGAAACCTTCCGCCTGCTGAATCTGGTGGAAAAATACCAAGTGCAGGGGATCATCCTTACCGATAAATATCTGGCGGACTCGTCGTTTGTGCAGCCGTTTTTTAAACAGGAGGGTCTGGTAATTGAACGGGGCAAACGAATCAGTGAAGAGGAACTAGAACAACAGGAGCGCTATCTTCGCTATCAACTGACAGAAGACGGCGTATCGCCGCGCGCCTTGCCGGGACAGCGCGGCGGACGGCACATCGCGACCAGCTACAGTCATGGCGAAGACGGTTTTTACAGTTCGGGGAATCATGAATATGCCGGAGACGAGCCGCAAAACACCGTCGCGATGCTTGATAAGTGGTATCGCAAGATTCCCGTGATGCTGCGCGATATTCCGGGTGCGACGCTTTACGGTCCGCAAGAGGCGGATCTGACGCTCATCGCCTGGGGCTCGACCAAGGGGGCGATTCTCGAAGCGCTGGCGCAAGAGGAAACAGGGCCGTATCGGGTGAATTTCCTTCAACTGCGTTACATTGAACCGTTTCCGACTGAAATTGTTGCAGCGGTCTTAAGCAAAGCGAAAAAAACGTTGCTGATCGAAGGCAACAAGACGGCGCAATTAGGCGGCGTGATACGAAGACATACCGGACTGGCGGTCGACCATCTTTATCTAAAATATGATTCACGTCCGTTTGTTCCAACAGGCATCCGGGAAAAAATCAGGGAGGTGATGGGCTGATGGCGGCGACAAACGCAGGACTAGAGTATGCACCGACCTGGTGCGTCGGGTGCGGAAATTACGGCATTCTCACGGCCTGGAAAAAAGCGATGGGCATCCTGGAAATCGATCTGGAAAAAGTGGCGTTGGTAACGGGCATCGGCTGCGGCAGCAAGATCGGCCAATACGTCAACACGTACCGGATCGAGACGCTGCACGGACGGACTCTGCCGGTGGCCAGCGGCGTCAAGCTGGCCAACCACGAACTGACGGTCATTGCCGAAGGCGGCGAAGGCGACGGAATGGGGCTTGGCATGGGGCACTTCATCCATTCGGCGCGCCGCAACCTCGATCTTAGCTATTTCATTCACAACAATCAGATCTATGCGCTGACGAAAGGGCAGGCATCTCCGACGACGGATCGGGGAACGGTCACCAAGTTCACGCCGCCGCCGCTCGGTAACGTAGAACAGGCGGTGAACATCGTGCAACTTGCGCTGAGCGCAGGCGCGAGCTTTGTCGCGCGCGGTTCGGCCGCGAACATCGATCAACTGGCGCAGCTGATGGCCGAAGCCGTGCGCCATCGCGGCTTTGCGGTGCTCGACATCCTGCAGCCTTGCGTTTCCTTCAATCCGGTCAATACCTATCAGTGGTACAAAGAGCGTGCGTTGTCGCTGGAAAGCGTCAGCGGCTACGACGAGACGGATCGGAAACAGGCATTGGAATATGGTTCGCTTTGGGGGGAGAAAATACCGCTCGGCGTCTTTTATCGCAGCGAAAAACCGACGTTCAGCGATTCGTTGCCGCAGCTGGAAAAAGGAACGCTCGTCGCGCAAGCGCTTGACGGCATCGACGTGACGGCTTTGATGCACAAATTGGCTTAGTGCATGCCAAAGGGGGGATAAGGATGGCTTGCGAGAAGAGACGGGGCTTCTTCGGCGTTAGCGTAGCGGTGCTATGCCTGTTCCTGTTTTTGCTGAGCGCGGCGGCCGCGGGAAAAGGCGATGCGAGTATTGTGCTGGACAAAGAGGAATATGTGCAGGGCGACAGGATCAGCGTGACGTTTCAAACGCCGGAAGACTGGCCGCGCGACGCATGGATCGGAATCGTTTCGGCCGCGACGCCGCATGGCAAAGAAACGCCGGACGTTAAGCAGACGGTCCATCAATATATCGAAAAGCGCAGCGTCGGCGTGGTGGTCTTCAAGGCGCCTGCACCCGGCCAATGGGAAGCGCGTCTCTATGACGCGGCCAGGAACGGACGAGAGATTGCAGCGGCCCGATTCACGACGACCCCCGATCCGACTGCCGGAGATGCGAAACTTTTCCTGAAAAAGAACGTCTTCGCCCCGGGCGAGCGGATCGACGTCTCGTTCACCACGCCACGCAATTGGCCTGCCAATGCATGGATTGGCATCGTGCCGTCTTCAGTGCCGCATGGGAGCGAAGAGGTGAATGACCGCTATGACATCACGTATCGCTACATCGAAGAGCGCACGCATGGCTGGATGATCTTTGTCGCGCCGGAAGCGGGAGAGTGGGATCTGCGGATGAACGACAGCGACGACAACGGACGCGAAGCCGCTTCCGTTTCTTTCACGGTTCGCTAGAAAAGAGGTCGCTTGATTGCATGTAGTATACTAGTTACGTGGCATGAAACGACAGGGAGAAAAAACGCAGATGGAATTTCGCAAGAAAAAAAGTTATGAAGACATTTATAAGTGGCATCGCAGCAACAATGGAACTTGCTTTTACTGTTATGAAGACGCGCCGGTCGCGGCGAAGCTGGTCGGCGAACGCGGCATTTGCCAGGAGTGTCTGGCGCATTTTCGCGTCGGACATGTGGGGACGGATCGTCATGTAATCACGCATCTGACGAAAGGGCTGCGTAGTCATGACGAAACGGTCGCATGGCTGCGCAAACAAAGCGTCAAACTGGCGCCAAACGGTGAACATAACGGCATCCGCTCGTATTTGGCGATCAATAATTTAGGGATTTTTGATTATTATCACGACATCATTTACGGTTCGGCCGATATCGCCGAGGTAGATGAAAAAACAGCACGCAAGATTATGGATAGCTACAATGCGATTGAAATTTATCAAGACGGCGCTATCCGGATCTGCTATTAAAGAATCGGAGGAGCAACGCTGGATGAATGACGAAACAATGTGCGACCCGGAACTCGTCGCGGAAATGAAATTGGCGGTGGATGCGGAGTTTTTGCCGCGCGAATTCACGACTTCCGACGTTTTCAAATGGATGAAAACCGAAGCAATCAAAAAAATGAACGGCGAGGAATATCCGAAGATCACGCGTGAGCTATTGGCGAACTATGTAAAAGGGACGCCGATAACGAAAAAGCGCAAAGTGAAAGTGCTATACATGAGTCCGAATGGAAAAGTGTTCGCCTTTCATCCTCTGTAGCATTAAAAAAATGAACCATCGCAAAGCATTGTTTATTTGCGACGGTTCATTTTTTCATTATGGGGAGGAGAAAAAAACGACAGTAAAAGTGTCTAAACAAAGAAAAGAGACTTTCTTCGACAAAAAGATAGCGCTCTTTATAAACAAGTTCTGTGAATTGTCGAACGATTGAGCGAACGTACAGCAGGAAAAACAATGTCTGCCGAGAATGGTATCCAATTGACGACGGTTTTATATCGAACGGGAGGCCTGGTCGATGCACTCACTCTTGGAACTCTACTATGACGGTAAAAAAGGCCGCATTCTGTGCGGGCTCTTAATTGGCGCTGCGGCCTTGCATGCGGGCGAACGGCAAAGCGCGCAGGAAGCGGCGCTCACCTTACTGATGGGGATCATTGTCCTGCTGACGCTCGAATGCAGCTGTTTGCTCGAAGAGAATCGGCGGCAAAAAATGCGGATCGAAGAATTGCGCTACTGCAGCGAACAGGATGCGCTGACCGGTTTAAAGAATCGCTATGCCTTTTCACACATTGCATGCGAAATGGAGAAGTGCGAAGAAGGGATGACCGTACTGGTCTGCGATATCGACGGTCTGAAAAACGTCAATGACACGTTCGGACATCTGGCGGGCGATCGTTTGATCCGCCAGGCGGCGCAAATCCTGCGCCAGTCCTGCACGGAAAGAGCGGAAATCTTTCGCATGGGCGGCGATGAGTTCATCGTGCTTTTTGCCGGGGCGATGAACGTGAGTGAAATATTGGCACTGAAAAAGCAGATTGAACAGGCGGGGCAGCGTCTGCAAAAAGAAGAAAGGACAGCACCGACGCTATCGGTAGGCGTCGCCAGCGGACGGGGCGAGAAACTGCTGATGGTCATCAAACGCGCGGACCAGGCGATGTACGCCAGCCGAAAAAAAGAACGGCGCGGCTTCAGCAATTTTCAATATGCGATTATTGAAGAGGAAAAAAAGTGCAAGTGAGAACGGGAGGCGTCCGGACAAAGGCGCCTCTCTTTTTTTATTATTGGAGAAAAGAGGGGAAATGGAGGCTGCTGCTGCGAATAGACAAATGTTTTGCCTGAGTTGGGCTTTTATTCTACAATAAAAAGCAAGGAAGGGATGTTTTTTGATTTTCTTTTTCACGTATTTGAGATAAGGTAAAAGAAATCGACAGACCGAATATGCGCGAAGGAAAATCCGTATGCAAGCGCGTGACGAATGAAGGAATGAAGAATGGATCAATAAAATTATGGAAGTTAGGCTGGGTGGTGTTTTATGCGAAAGAAAAGACGCTCGATTGCGCCGAAAGTGGGTTTGTCTCCAGGCACACTAATGCATATCGGCGAGATTCGCGCGGAGGAAGTCAAGCTTCGCGTTATCCATTACAATGCGGAAAACATTGAGGAACGAGAGCAGCTTCCTTTGGAACAGTTGCCCGGATTGGTTGCTCAACCGGGCGTGACCTGGATCGATATCCAAGGCTTGGATGCGAAGGTGGTGGCGGACGTCGGGTCTTTATTTGACGTGCATCCACTGATTCTCGAAGATATCCTGAACACCAATCAGCGTCCGAAGTTTGAAGATTATGGCGAATATCTGTGCATCATTGCCAAATCATTAACAGCGTCGCAAGATGAAGCCGGCTATGAAAGCGAACAGGTCAGCATGATCCTTGGCGAGGGGTATGTTATTTCCTTCCGGGAAAGCTCGGCGAGAGCAAACGATGTGTTTGCCGGCGTTTATGAGCGGGTTGTTCATGGCAAAGGGAAACTGCATACGCGCAGAGCCGACTATCTCTTTTATGCGCTATTGGACAATCTGGTCGACCATTATTTTCTGGTGCTGGAAGAGATTGGCGAAAAAATTGAAAATGTGGAGGAAGAGATTGTGGCGCAGCCGAATCCAGGCTTGCTCCAGGACCTGCACCGATTGAAACGGGAGATGATTTACATCCGCAAGGCAGTATGGCCGGCGCGCGAGTTGGTCGGCGCCCTTGGACGGGGGGAGTCGGCTCACATTGAGGAAGCGACGCACATTTACCTGCGTGATTTGTACGATCACGTCATTCAAGTCATCGAGACGGTCGAGATTTACCGCGAGATGCTGTCGGGCATGCAGGACATCTATCTCTCGAGCATCAGCAACCGAATGAACGAGATCATGAAACTGCTGACGATCATTTCGACGATTTTTATTCCGCTGACCTTTATTGCCGGGGTATACGGAATGAATTTTGAGAACATGCCGGAACTGAAGTGGCAATACGGCTATTATGGAGTCCTGAGCGCGATGGCGCTCGCGGCGCTGACGATGGCGGCGTATTTTAGGCGACGGCGTTGGCTGTAAGAAAAGAAACCTGGTAAAAAACATCGCAGGCGAGTTTGAGGCTTTAAAGGGAAAAGGAGATTTGTCGGGAAGTAATACAACAGGGATTCGCCGCGAGGGGTGAAGAAAATGAGCGACGAGATATTGGTTTTTATGGATGATGAAGCGGAGTCGACGGTCAGGCAGGAAAGCTGGCCGATCCTGATCGTCGATGATGAGCCGAAGATCCATTCGGTGACGAAACTGGTGCTGCGCGATGTTGTCATTGACGGGCGAAAGCTCGAATTTTACAGCGCGTATTCGGCGCAGCAGGCGAAAGAGTTTCTGCAGTCGAATCCGGCGAAGATTGCGCTGATCTTCCTTGATGTCGTGATGGAGGAAGAGGATTCGGGGCTGAAACTGGTGCATTATATCCGCCGCGAACTGAATAATCAACTGGTGCGCATCATCTTGCGCACCGGGCAGCCGGGCTATGCGCCGGAATCAAAGGTTGTCCTGGAATATGACATCAACGATTACAAAGAAAAGACGGAACTTACTTCGCAGCGCTTGGTGACCGCGCTCGTCTTGGCGCTTCGTTCCTACCGCGACCTTGAAACGATTGAGGAAAACAAGCGCGGCTTGGAACAGATGATTGAGGCCGCGCCGGATGTTTTTCGCGCGCAGACACTCGAGGCCTTTGCGGCGGCAGCGCTTGGACAACTGGATGGCCTACTCGGCTTGCAGGCGGCAAAGAGCTTTTTTGCGATGCGACAAGAAAACGGAACATCGCCCAAGATATGGGCGGCAACGGGGGCGTTTGAAGTAATGCGGGGGCAGAGCGTCGCAGACGCTGCGTCGGCTGATGTGGTTAGTCGCGTGCAGAACGCGCTGCAGGAGGGACGGAGCTGTTACCAGGAGGATTATCTTCTGCTGCACCGGCCGGGCTCGAACGGCGCAGCGACTTGCCTGATCTATCTGGAAGCCTTGGAGCGGCTGAAAAGAATCGACGGAAAGCTGCTCGACATCTTCTGTTTGCATATTTCGGCCGCGTTTGACAAGTTGAACCTGCGCGATGAAATGGATGCCACGTTGCGCGAAATGGCAAGGCGGGAAGAAGCGGAACGGGCGCTGCAAGAGAAGAACGAGGAGTTGCAGACTGCGCTGTCCTCTTTGCGTCAGGCGCAAATGCAACTGGTGCAACAGGAGAAGATGGCCGGCATCGGCCAACTGGCGGCGGGCGTGGCGCATGAGATCAACAATCCGCTCGGCTTCATCGGCAGCAACCTTGGCTGTCTGGAACAGTATGTCGGGCAGTGGCAGGCGCTTTGGCAGCGCTATGGAGCTTTGAAAGAGGCGGCGAGAAGCGCGGCGGCAGAGCTGGGCGAAGCGGCGGACGCGATCGATGCGCTGGAAACGCGACAGCAGACTGCATTGACGCTTACAGACAGTCTGGAACTGCTGCAGGAATCGCGTGACGGCCTGGAACGGATCCGGCGCATCATCGTCGGCCTGCGCAGCTTTTCCCGACCGTCCGGCGAAGAGACCTGGGCGGACTATGATCTGAATCAGGGATTGCAGACGGTGCTGATGTTGATCGGCAGCGAAGCGCAAAACTGTGCGGATTTCGAAGTGGAAGAGGGAACGGCGCTCGTTCGCGGCGTCAAAACGCAACTGGAGCAGGTGCTGATGAATATCGTGCTCAATGCGCTTCAGGCGATCCGGGAAAAAGGCGGCGCCGAGCGCGGCCTGATCCGAATCAGAACCTGGCAGGAAGCGGATTTTGTCTGCTGCAGCATCAGCGACAACGGCGCGGGGCTCGACAAGGAGAAGAGCGGTCGCGTCTTCGAAGCGTTTTTCACGACGCGTCCGGTCGGCAAGGGCGTCGGCTTGGGCCTTAGCATCGCCTATGACGTCATCGTCAACAAGCATCACGGCAAGATCACGTTTGACAGTGAAGCGGGTCAAGGCACGAGCGTGTCCTTCTGCCTGCCGCAGAACCAAAAGGAATAAAAAACAAGGCTGTCTCCGAAGGCCACTTGCATGCCTTTGGAGACAGCCTCTTTTTTAGCGCTATTTGACTTCGACCAATACCGCTGCATTTTTCGCGAGTTCGGCGATCTGCGGCAGATCCAGATTGGCAGCGGCGGCATCGCCGACGCTGTAGTGTTCGCTGTCGCCGAGGCTGTTAAGCAGCGCCGACAAAGCGGAAGATTTGATGGCGAATTGAGCGGCGCCGGGAATGGTCTGGCCTTTATAGAAGAAATAGCCCAAAGCCTGGTTGTTGATCACAATGCCTGTCACCTGTCCTTTGCCGTTGAGCAGAGGACCGCCGCTTGCACCCGGCGGAACCGAAATACTGATTTGAAAAGCGCGCGGATCGTCGGCCAGACCGTTCAGACCGTTGATAATGCCGTCAGAAAACTTGAGGCTGCGGCCGAGCTGCGCAGGAGTCGGAAAAGCGGCGGCATAAACCCGTTCGCCGATGCTGGCGCCGCGCGCCGGCGCTAACGGCAGCGGCGTGACGAAAACTTCCAGGCCCGACACGCGCAGCAAGGCCAGGTCATTGACGCGATCAACGGCGATGCGGCTGGCCGGCAGCTTGCTGTCGCCGTGAAATTCGACGCTGATCTGATTGGCGCCCTCGACAAGATGCGCGCAGGTCACGACCAGCGAGGTTGTGATGAAAAAGCCGCTGCCGCTGCGGATGCCGGAGGAAGGCGTTTGCCCGCTGCGACTGCCGGTCAGGTTGATGGCCTGACCAAATGCGCCGGGAAAGGTAAGCTGCAGCGTATCGCTCGCGGCGACATAGCTGATCGGTGTGGCAATTTTATCGGTCCAAAGCAGATTGGGGATCAGCCAGAAGCCGTTGTTAAAAGCGGCATCGGCGGTTTTTTTCAGACCCAGGCAAAAATCGCCATTGCTCCAATACGGCATCGAGCTGCCGAGCGACTGCAGAAAGACGCCCAGATAATCGTAGTCGCTATAGCCGCCGGTGGTGTTGCGACTGATCGCCAGTTGAAAAGTAAGGTTACCGCCTTTCATATTCCAGATGCCCTCTACAGCGTCCAAACTGCGCCCGGTCAGGAACTTCTGCGTGAAGCTGGTTTCGCTCAGTTCGCTGCCGAACGGTTTTGAAGCGGCCGCGCCAACGCTTGAAAAGAGCAAACCGAGGATGAGCAGGATCGGTAGGATGCGCTGCGCTGAAAATGACATGAAAACACCCCCTTGCAAATGATGAATTCAGCCGAGTATTGTTTATGATATCGTTCTACATCTGACAAAATTTTCCTGCGAAAGGCGGGATTATTGTATCCGGGTAAAAGGTTTTTCGCCGATAAAGAGCGAACTGTTGTAAAAATATTACAGATGAAATGCTGCGGAAAGGATGTGCGGCAATGGCGGCAAAAAAAATTCTGCTGATTGACGAATCGCACCTGATGCGTCTGCAGGTTCGCCTCTTGCTCGAACGGGAAGGCTTTCAGGTTGCGGAACTTGACAGCGTACAAGACTATTTTGCCAATCTTTGGCGTTATGCGGAACTCGATCTCTTGCTGCTTGACGTCGATTCAGGCGAGCGGGGCGGTCTGGCTGCGCTGCGTGGAATGCAGGAGAAGCCGGGCGAAGTATGGCCGGCGGTCTTTATCCTATCCGGCAACGCGGACAGGGAAACGATACGAACTGCGCTCTGTTACGGCGCGAAAGACTACATTCTCAAGCCGTTTGTAAGCGAGGATTTTTTGCGCAAGATCGCTTATTTTTTTCATGCCGGAGCCGGCACGAGCTTCAAAGAAAAGTATGATGCACTGGTTGAAGAATTTCGTTTGAACAGTGAAGCAATCTTAGAAGAGGGCGAAGGCGCCTTTCCTAAGGAGAAGATCGACGCGCTGGCGGAAGAATGTTTCGCGCTCGTCAAGGGCGACGTGCGGCTGATCCTGTTCAATCACGATTACGGCGTTGCCGGTTATACGTTTCGCCATTCGGTGAATGTGGCGCTGCTGTCCGCGTTGATCGGGCAGTGGATGGGACTGGGCGATGAGAAGCTGCGCAAACTGACGGTGGCAGGTTTGCTGCATGATCTGGGGAAAATGGCGATTCCGCCCGCGATCCTGAATAAACGCGGCGAACTGACGCCGGACGAACGCGAAATTGTCTGCAACCATCCGCGCAAGTGCCTTGAGATACTGGCGCTGCAAGGTTATGAGCGCGAGTTGCTCTTCGGCATCCTGCAGCACCATGAACGGGTCGACGGCAGCGGCTATCCGGAAAAATTGCCGGGACGCGCGATTAGCCTCTTTGCGAGGATCATTGCGGTTGCCGATGTCTATGATGCGATGATGTCCAATCGCGTCTATCACCACGGCGTGACGCCGTTCGTGGTGATAGAACAATTGGTCAAGGATATGGCGGGTAAACTGGATCCGCTTGTCTGCTCCGTTTTGTTGAAAAACAGCAAAGAGCAGATGGTCGGTCAGCGCGTCATCCTGGCCGATGGAAGAAAAGCCGTGATTGAGGAATTCGAAGAAGGCGGCTTTGCCGAACCGGTCTTGCAATTGCCGGACGGTCAGCGTATCCGGTTTAATGAAAGCAGTCCGGTGGTCCGCTTGAAAGGCTGAGGGCGAAAAAGCAGGGAATCGACTGCTAAAGTCGAAAAGATTAGGAAAAGCTTGAGAAAAGTCAGTGACGAGGGGCGGCAGCAGCGCCAAGCGGCGTTGGGTAAAATTTTTTGCGTAACTATGCTTTGGGATAGTGCGCTGTGCGCCGGATTCTGGTATGGTAGAGACAGTTTCGGACATTAAAAACTTAGGAGGCGTAACATGACAGACAATGTGAAATGCATTACGGTATTGCCGCGTGTGGATTCGAACAATGCGAAGCAGGTAGAGGAGCAGCTGCTCGAAGCGATTCAAGGCGGCGCGCAGAAATTGATCTGCGATTTCAGCGACAACAGCTACATCTCGAGCGCCGGCTTGCGCGTCTTTCTCAGTGCGATGAAGCTGATGACGAAATCCGGCGGTCAGCTGGTGATCTGTTCGCTGAGTCCGTTTGTGCGCGAAGTGTTTGACATGGCCGGTTTCAGCCAGATCTTCACGATTTGTTCCAATAAGGAAGAAGCGCTGGCGGCCGTGAACTAGAACGAAGACAGCGCGGGTGAAGATGGCAATGGAGGGGTAATTGTCATGACGGAGCGGGCACAGCAGATTTTTTGCGCAAAAGATGAAACGGTCTATGAGATCATCGATTTTGTCAAGGAAAGCATGAGAGATGTCGGCTTGAGCGAGCGGAAGACGATGCAGTTGGAACTGGTCACGGAAGAATTGGTCGTTAATGTCAGCCACTATGCGTATCCCGGGTCAAGCGGGACGATTCAGGTCGATATTGCGAAAGAACCGGACCATGTAGAGCTCATATTCAGCGACGAGGGGCAGCCGTTCGACCCGACCGCGGCGAAACCGCCGGATCTGGAAGGCGCACTGGAAGAACGCGATATCGGCGGTCTCGGCATTTATCTGGTGCACCAACTGGTGGACAAGGTGGAATACCGACGCGCAGAGAACCGCAATATCCTGACGCTGACGATCAACCGGCCGCAGTAAAGGAAAGAAGGGGGCGTTCGAGTGGAAATTTTGCTGAGTGAGATCGGCGCGATCAAGGTGGTGCGTCTGCCGGTCGAACTGGACGGTGCGGCGGCCGAAGAGACGCAGGCTCTCTTTACGTCTTTGATCCAGGCAGGGCATGTGAAGATCCTATGCGACTTGTCTGCGACAGAACGCGTTTCGCCTGCAGGGCTGAACGTATTTCTTGCGGCGTTTAAAGAGGTGCATGAACGCCAGGGCCAGATGGCTTTTTGTCGTCTGCAGCCTGCGGTGCGTGAAGTCTTCGTCGCGGCGGGACTGACGCACATCTATAAATACTATGATTTTGGCGAGGCGCTTCAGGTCAGCATCTTAAAGGAACTGTCGAGCGAATTCGACGAGTATGTCGACTTGCATGAAATTCGCTTGCAACGCCAGGAAGATTGTCTGCGCATCGATCTGTTCCTCGAGTTCGACGGCAACAAACGAATGGCGGCCGTACAGCAAAGCATCAATAAGATTAAGCGGAATCTCGAAGAAAAGATCAAAGGCAGCGAAGTCTGCGTCATTCCGACGACCGCGGCCGTATAAAAAGTGATGGAGGCGAGTGTGTTGACGAAGCAGGCCGATAAAATGCCAAGCGTTGTTACGCTTGCGGCAAAAATTGACGCCAACAATGCCAAGGAACTGGAAAACAGTCTGGCGGCGCTTCTCGCGAACGGGGAAAATGAGCTGATCTGCGATTTTTCAGCGAATGAATATGTCTCGAGCGCCGGCTTGCGTGTCTTTCTCTCGACCTTGAAACGGGTCGACAAGGCTGCGGGGCATATGGTACTGGTCGGACTCCGGCCCGGCGTGCAAGAAGTGTTTGACATGGTTGGTTTCAGCAGCCTCTTTACCTTTTGCGCGAGTGTGGAGGAGGCGGTACGGAGCATCAGCCTTTCCCGCGCGAAAGCGCAACTGGAGCAGCTTAACGAAAGCGTCGCCGAAGGGCAGCAACCGACGGCGTGCGAAGTATATTCCGTTATGAACGGCGCACGGGGAAAAGTGGATGAAAAAATTTAAACGGGCGGCGCTGCGTCTTTCTTGAAGCGTGCTTCAAAATGCAGGCGCCCGGTTGCATAAGCTAGCCAGGTCAAGTTGAAACGCAGCAAGGCCGTGCGTTCCTTGACCTTGTTTAGTTTGCACTGCGCAGGGGCTCTCTTTTGCCAGCGCAAAAGGCAGGGGATTTTTCGCCAAAGGCGAAGAAGATAAAGAGCATCTTGGCAGAGAAGGTACGGAGGGTGGAAGGTCGCTATGTTTAAAATCATGAGTTCGTTACTGAACACGGCTTGCGTGATGAGCGTCATCGCTTATTTTTTGACGCGCACGCAATTTTATTCGAATATCCTGGAGAAAAAGAAAAGTCGCAGGCAGCAAGCGCTGCTGGTAGCTGTATTCGGTTTGTTTTCTCTCTACGGCGCGTTTAACGCGATTCCGTTCTACGGCGGCTTGGTCAGTCTGCGCCCGACGGGGCCGATTCTGGGCGGTTTGATCGGCGGACCGTGGGTCGGCCTTGGCGTCGGCCTGATCGGCGGAATTGACCGCTTTCTTCAGGGCGGCGCATCGGTCTGGTCGGCGACGCTGGCTACGGTACTGGCGGGTTTATTTGCCGGACTGTATGCCGCATGGCGCAAGAAGGACGATTTGGTGAGCGTGACGGAAGCCGTTTCTTTTACGGTATTCTATGAGATGTTTGCTTCAGGTCTGACTTTCCTTTTCCTGGCTGATTTTGCGAAGGCACTGGCGATCGAGCAGGGAATACGTCTGCCGTTGATCATCGGCAATGCTATTGCGGTTGCCACTTTTATTTTTATCACGAAGAACCTGATCGCCGAACGAAAGAATCAGGAAACGAAAAAACGGATTGAAAGTGAATTGCAGGTCGCGCGTAATATTCAGATGAGCATGGTGCCGAAAATTTTTCCGGCTTTCCCCAATATAAAGGAACTCGATATCTACGCATATTTGTCGCCGGCCAAGGAAGTCGGCGGCGATCTGTATGATTTCTTTTTTATCGACGATGACCATTTCTGCTTTTTGATCGGAGATGTCTCCGGCAAAGGCGTTCCGGCCTCACTCTTCATGGCGGTGACGAAGACGCTGATCCGGGCGAAGGCGAGACCGGGCATCGGCAGTGAAGAGTTGCTTTTCAAGACTAATAGCGAACTTTGCCGCGGCAACGAGGAAACGATGTTCGTCACGATGTTCTGCGCCATCCTGAACATAAAGACCGGCGAGGTGACCTACAGCAACGGCGGACACAATCCGCCGTACCTGCACCGTGCCGACGGTAGCCTGAATGCGATTCCCTGTACGCCGGGCGTGGCGCTCGGCATCCTTGACGATTTTAGCTACGACCAGCAGGAGCTGCGCTTAGAACCGGGCGATCGCTTGGTGATCTATACCGATGGCGTGACCGAAGCGCAGGCGGTGAACGAAGAGCAGTTCACAACGCTGCGCTTGGAGCAGGCGATTCAAAAGTGTCCTTCGAGCGGCGCACGGACCGTCGTCAACGAGATCGTCGAAGCGGTCGAGACGTTCTCAAATGGTGCGGAACAATTTGACGACATCACGATCCTGGTTCTTGAATACCGGGGCACGGCTGACGAAGCGTGAATAGGAAAAAGAGGACGCTCTGGCTTTTTCTTGGCGTGACGCTCTGTCTTTTCACCGCAGGCGCTCTTTTGCGTGCGCAAGCGCTGCCGGACCAGAGCGGACAAAGCAAGCTGCCGCTGAAGGCAGCGCGCGTCGCTTACTGTGAGTCCGGCGAATTCGCCAACTATGCCAGTACCTTGGCGGGGTTGGCGGAGGGTCTGCAGGAAGCGGGTCTGATCGGCAGTACGCAGGGGCTGCCGTATCAGGACGGTCAGTCGGACAGCCGCAGCATCTGGAACTGGCTGGCGGCGCAGCCGAGCGGCGCGGCGCTGGCGTTCGTTCCCGATGGATACTACAGTTTCGCCCACCGCAGCAAAGAGGAACAGACGGCGTTACAGGAAGAGATTATCGAACGGCTGAACCGGGGCGACATCGATCTGCTGATCGTGATGGGAACGCAGGCCGGGCAGGCGCTGGCGAATAACCGCCATCATGTGCCGACGTTCATCTTTTCCACCAGCAATGCGGTGCAGGCAGGGATTATCTCTTCGGCGACGGATTCCGGTTACGAACATGTCTGGGCGCATATGGATCCGGCGCGCTATCAGCGGCAACTGGAAGTGTTTCATGACCTGATTCCTTTTAAAAAGTTAGGCCTGGTCTATGAACCGTCGCTCGATGGGCGGGCGTTTGCCGCGGTGGCCGATGTGGAGAGCGTCGCAGAAAAACGAGGCTTCACGCTGGTGCGTGCGTTCGTCAGTGACCGGCAGGCGAACAAGGAAACCTTCCGGCGGGAAATGCTTGCTGCGCATCAGTGGCTGGCAGATCAGGGCGTGGACGCCGTCTACAGCACATTGTACTTTGACCGCGATATCAGCCGCATGGCCGAATCATTCGCGCCGCTTTATGCGAAAAAAATTCCGGTCTTTGCCCAGCAGGGTGCGGCCGAAGTGAGGGCCGGAGCGCTGCTCAGCGTGTCGCGGGCCGATTTTCGCGGCATCGGTCGCTTCGGCGCACAGGCGATGCGCGAAGTCCTGCAAGGTAAAACGCCGCGTCAGCTAGCGCAGGTCTATGAGAACACGCCGAACATCGTCTTAAACATGGAAGTGGCGGAAAAAATCGCGTATGCGCCCAGTTTCGACATCTTACTGGCCGCCGATAGGATCTATTCGTCGATCGACACAGCAAAATAAGAAGGCGAAGGCAGGAGGAGAAACGTTTGCAGCGGCAAAGAATGTTGTTGATATTTACGGCGATCGCTGTGCTCATCACTGTCGTCGTCCTTGGTTTCAGCGGTTGGCTGAACATACTTTCCTTCAAGAAGAACCACGTCGATTCGCTGGTGGCCGGTTATGCGGTGGCTGGCGGTGAAACACGGCGGGAAATCGAATATGCGCTGCGCTACGGCAAACCCGTGACCAACTTTTACGGGATGCAGGAGCTGCTCGGCAAAACGGCCGCGTATGCGCCGGGATTGGAAAATATCCGGCTCGCCTTGCCGGACGGTCGAGTCTTATATGGCATGCAGGTCGAAGACACGGGCCTGCGATTGCCGCCAGCTGTCGTTGCGAAACTCGATTTTCAGCAGGAACGCGCAGCGCGCGATTATGCCTATGTGCTGCAAGAAAAGGACTATCACCTGCTTTTGCCGGTACGTGATCGGCAAGAAAACTGGGTTGCCGTGCTCGATATGAGCTTTGCGGCAGCGGATGTCGATGCAGAGGCCGAGCGGCAGATGGGACCGATCATCCGCTCGATGCTGCTAATCGCGGCAGCGGCGGCTTTTTGCCTGGGCGCACTGCTGTGGCTGGTTCCGCTCTGGGCTGCGGACGGCTCTTTCCGGCGCAAGAGAATTCTGTTTCTTTTCATCGCGGTACTGGGCGCAGCGCAACTGTCGTATGCGGCGGCCAGCACCAGCACTTTCAAGACGGCCTATCTCGCTATCGCGCAGAAGAATACGCTGCTCTCCGCGGCGATCATCCAACAGGACGTCGACCGGGTAATCGGCATGGGCGTGCCGTATCAGCGTTTGCGCGGCGTCGATGAATGGCTGCAGCGGATCGTCCGATCGGTGCCCGAATTGGAGACAATCTACCTCTCGGACGCGCAGGGACAGCTTTTGCACGGGAGCGCGGCGGCAGCGCCGTCAGGCGAAGCGGCTTTTCAGTACAGCATGCCGCTGCGCCCGGATCGAAGCGGCGTCGAGGCACAGCTGCATGTCGTATTGTCCAAGGCTTATGTCGAGGACAAGGTGAAGAACATCCTGCTGGATGCACTGACCGTCTCGCTGATTTCGTTCTTCTTCATGGTGGAGGTGGTCTTGTTTGTACTGCGTTTGCTGAAGCTGAAAATGGATGATTCCGAAACGGAAAGCGGTGGTGCGGCCGATCCGAATATGATCCGCTCGCTGGCCTTTTTATTTTTCCTTGCCACAGACATGTCGATCTCCTTCATTCCGATGCAGATGAAGAATCTGCTGCAGCCGCTTTGGGGACTGTCAAAGCAGACGCTAATTGCGTTGCCGATTTCCGCTGAGATGCTCTGCGCCAGCCTTACGGCGATCTCGACCGGTTTTATCATCGACAAACGGGGTTGGCGCTTTCCTTTCTTCGTCGGCGCGGCAGTCCTCTTCGTCGGCGTCTTGCTGTCGGGGTTGGCGAGGAGCGGCGAAGTCTTTATTTTGGCTCGGGCCTTGGTTGGTACTGGTTTCGGCTTCGCCTGGATGGCAATGCGCGGCTATGTGGCTGCGAGTCCGGCGGCTGCAGCTAGGGCGAAAGGTTTTGCGCAAATGAACGCCGGTATTTATGCCGGCAATATTTGCGCTTGCGCCTTCGGTGCGCTGCTCGCAGAACGACTCGGTTACTCCGGCGTGTTTTTCGTGGCGCTCGGCGTCGTTGCAATGACGGCTGTCTTTGCGCTGTGGCTGGTAAAAGATCCGGACAAGGCGGATGTAGGCAAGCAAGCGGTTGCAGTGCCTGGCAAGACCACGCGCCGTTGGCGCGCTTTCTTTGGCGATGCAGGCGTCGTTGGCGTGATGCTATTTATCACAATTCCGTCGGCACTTTGCCTGACCGGTTTTTTGAATTATTTCTTTCCTTTATACTCGAACCAGATGGGATTGTCGCCGGCCAATATCGGACGGGCGTTTATGATTTATGGGATTTGCATCGTCTATCTGGGACCGGTGATGGGGAAAATCATCGCCCGCAGCAATAATATCGCGCGTTTGATTATCGTCGGCAGCTGCGTCGGCGTGAGCGCGCTGCTGATCTTTTCCTGGCAGGGAGCGATGGCGGCGGCCATAGCGGCGGTCGCGCTGTTCGGCATTGCCGACAGCATCGGCTTTATTGCGCAAAATACGTTTTTGCTTACGCTGCCGGCAACCAAAGCGTTTGGCGAGGGCAAGGCGCTCGGCTTTTTCAGCATGACGAAGAAACTGGGGCAGATGCTCGGACCGGTTGTTTTCGCCTGGTCGGCTGGATTGGGGCAGGCTGCAGGAATCGGCTGGATCGGCGTTGCTTATTTTGGCGCTGTGCTGGTCTTTCTGTTGTTAATCAAAGAGAACTTCCGTAAAAATAGTTTTTCGGAAAACCAGAGCCGGTAGAGAACCGGCAAGATAGGCCGGAACAAGAAATGTAAGGATGAAGGTAAATGGAAAATTTAAAAACAGGCGTAATAAAAAATCGGCGGGATGGCCTGTCGTATTCCTACGAAATGAAACAAATTGGCTTGGAGCAGTTGACGCAGGTGCAAGCTCTTCATAATGAAGTGATCGACAGTTTGCCGGATGCGGATTTATGCTGGCGCTTTCCGCTCGATCATCTCACGCGGTATCTGGGCGAAGACGGCGTAACGGTCGGCGTGTTTGTCGCAGAGAGGCTGGTTGGCTTTCGCGTGCTCTATTTCGCCGGCGAGCGCGATGACAATCCCGGTTTGGATCTGGGGCTTGCGCCAGAAGAGCTGGCGCAGGTCGCCCATTTGCCGCTCTCCAATGTCCATCCGGATTATACCGGCAATGGCCTGCAAAAAACAATGACGCTTTATGCGGTCGCTATCGCGGAGCATATGAGGCCGTTTTATTATTTATGTTCGAATGTGTCGCCGAAAAATTATCCCAGCATGGCGGAAAAATTTGCGATCGGCATGCGGGTGGCGGCGTTAAAGGTGAAATATGGCGCGTTTTGGCGCTATGTCTTCTGCCGGGATATGCGGCAAGCGTGGAAAGTGAACGAAGAAAGTGCGCTGCTTGTCGAAAGCGAAGACTGCGCCAGGCAGACGGAACTGCTGGCGCAGGGCTACTGCGGCGTCCGTCTGGAGCGAAGCGTCGCGGGAACAAAGATCGTCTTTGCGCGGCGTCTGCCTGAATGAGCGCTGAGACGCTGGTTTGAGCAGAAAATTGAAAGGGCCGTCGCAAAACAGCATGCTGTTTTGCGACGGCCCTTTCTTTGTCAAGACGCCTGCTTCTTTGGCTGAAGGTACGAACGCATCGGTCTCCAGTTGAGTCCAAGATGGACAGCGCCGGCAAGGATGAAGAGATAGCCGCCCCATTCGTGTGCGACTTTGGGGTAGAATGATTTTTGCCGGACCGGAGCGGCTGCATTTTCGCTGTTTGGCGCAGCACTCGCGACCGATTGAATTTGAACCGTTGCAGCGCTTGCCGGAGGTTTGCCGCCCGTCAATTGGATGCCGGTGATGGAAACAAGAATAAAGGCGAGCGCTAAGATGATCGACGTGATTTTTCGCAAGTGAATTCCTCCTGTCAAATGGATTCTGTAGTTAGCATAACAAAGAAAAATTAAATGAATCTTAGCGGAAGATTAAAATACGGTTAGAAAAAGTCGTCTTTATACTTTCTTTATATCTGGCCGGACAATCTTTACCCTATCTTTATGTGGCCGGTGGTAGTATCAAAATATACCGATTATATCTGCGCAAGGAGGCATGGCTATGAATGATTTTTGGCTCGGAGGAATCATTACCGCCGGACTATTGGTTTATCTCTTGTATGCATTAATGAAACCGGAGGAATTTTAAATGATTAGTGATATTGCAGTTTTTATTCTGTATCTGGCAGTGCTTATTGCATTGGCGTTGCCGCTTGGACGCTATATGGCAAAAGTGCTGGAAGGAGAACGCACCTGGCTGGATCCGCTGTTGCTGCCGGTTGAAAGGTTGATTTACCGGATTTGCGGCATCAAAGCGGACGAAGAAATGAACTGGAAACAATATGCCGCAGCGTTTGTCGTTTTTCATGTCTTTGGTTTGCTGGCTATTATCGGTTTACAAATGGGGCAACATTTTTTGCCGCTAAATCCGCAGCAATTGGGGCCGGTGCCTTGGGATCTGGCGCTCAATAGCGGCATCAGTTTTTTGACCAACACGAACTGGCAGGCTTATGCGCCGGAAGCGACGACGAGTTATCTGACGGAGATGGCCGGCATGACGGTGCAAAATTTTGTTTCTGCCGTATCGGGATTGGCCGTCGCAACGGCGTTGATCCGTGGCCTGACGCGTAAGCAAACGAAATTGCTCGGAAACTATTGGAAGGACATGGTACGCGGTACGCTTTGGATTATGCTGCCGCTCTCCATCGTATTCGCGTTGCTTTTCGTGCAACAAGGCGTTATTCAAAATTTGTTGCCGTACCAAACGGTGACGACGCTCGAAGGAGCTGAGCAGACGCTCGCGATGGGGCCGGCCGCGTCACAGGAAGCCATCAAGATGCTGGGCACCAATGGCGGCGGCTTCTTCAATGCGAACTCGGCGCATCCGTTCGAAAATCCGACTCCTCTGACGAATTTCCTTGAAGCGTTGGCCATTTTTCTCGTGCCGACTTCTTTAGTGTTCATGTTTGGGCATTTGGCGCGGGATAAGCGGCAGGGTTATGCAATTCTAGCAACAATGTTATTGCTTTTCTGTGTAATGCTGAGCCTTCTGTACGGCGCGGAACGGTACGGCAATCCGAATCTGGCTGCGCTGGGACTCAATAGCGCCAGCAGCATGGAGGGCAAAGAGGTGCGTTTTGGACAGGCCGGTACGGCGCTCTTCAGCGTCGTTACCACCGCAGCTTCCTGCGGCGCGGTCAACGGTATGTTTGACAGCTTTACGCCGCTCGGCGGTCTGATTCCGATGCTGCAGATCATGCTCGGCGAAGTTATTGTCGGCGGCGTCGGCGCGGGTTTTTACGGTATGATGGTGTTCGTTGTTCTAACCGTGTTTATCGTCGGTCTGATGGTAGGGCGGACGCCGGAATATCTCGGAAAAAAAATTGAGGCATTTGAAATGAAAATGGCTACGCTGGCCATTTTGATTCCGGCGACCTCAATTCTGGTCGGCACGGCTGCTGCCTCGGTACTCGACGTTGGCACCGCATCGCTGAACAATGCCGGACCGCATGGCCTAAGCGAGATGCTGTATGCCTACGTGTCCTGCACCGGCAACAACGGCAGTGCGTTTGCCGGACTCAATGCCAATACGCTCTTTTACAACCTGAGCCTGAGTGCAGCATTGCTGTTAGGTCGGTTTGGCGTTCTCATTCCGGTGTTGGCAATTGCCGGCAGTATGGCTGAGAAAAAGATAGCGCCGCCCAATGCGGGAACGTTTCCGACGCATGGGATGTTGTTTGTCATACTCCTAGCTACGATGGTGATTATCGTAGGTGCGCTGACGTTTTTGCCGGCGCTGGCGCTTGGGCCGATCGTTGAACATTTGTTGATGCTGCAAGGGCAGCAATTTTAGGGGGAAATAGCATGAAAAAACAATCCGGTTTTGACAGCAAGATGATTGGGGCTGCGATTGTCCAGTCCTTCGTGAAGCTGGATCCGCGCGTCCAGTTCCGCAACCCGGTCATGTTTATCGTTATGATCGGCTCGCTTGTGACGACTGCAATGCTGCTGCGTGATCTGCTGCAGGGCGGCAGTACGCAGGTCGGCTTTGAATTGCAGATTGCGGTATGGCTCTGGTTTACGCTGCTCTTTGCCAACTTTGCCGAAGCATTGGCCGAAGGACGCGGTAAAGCGCAAGCCGATGCGCTGCGCAAGACGCGAACCGAGACAAAGGCCAAGCGACTGAAAGGCGATAAGGTCGAATGGGTCGATGCCGCCAGTCTTAAAAAGGGAGATATCGTTCTGGTCGAACCGGGCGATATCATTCCAAGCGACGGCGAAGTGATCGAAGGCGTTGCTTCGGTTGACGAAAGCGCGGTTACCGGTGAATCGGCCCCGGTCATTCGCGAGTCGGGCGGCGACAAGTCTTCAGTGACCGGCGGTACCAAACTGCTCTCCGATTGGCTCAAAGTACAGATCACCGCCAACGCGGGCGAGACGTTTCTCGACCGGATGATCAGTCTGGTTGAAGGCGCGAAACGGCAAAAAACGCCGAATGAAATTGCCTTAACGATTTTACTGGTGGGACTTACGTTTATCTTTCTGATTGCGGTCGCGACGATTGAACCGTTTGCCGTATACTCCAATACGACGATTTCGGTCATCGTATTGATTGCGCTCCTGGTTTGCCTGATTCCAACGACGATTGGCGGTCTCTTGAGCGCAATCGGCATTGCCGGCATGGATCGTCTTCTGAAGCGCAACGTACTGGCAATGTCCGGTCGAGCGGTGGAAGCGGCCGGCGATATCGACGCGCTACTCCTCGATAAGACCGGTACGATTACGCTTGGCAACCGAATGGCAGCTGAATTTTTGCCTGCGCCGGGCGTTAGCGCCGAAGATATGGCCGATGCGGCGCAGCTTTCGTCGCTGGCCGATGAAACGCCGGAAGGTCGTAGCATTGTCGTGCTGGCCAAACAGAAATACAATTTGCGCGAGCGTGATATGGCAAAGCTGCATGCGCAGTTCGTGCCGTTCACGGCGCAAACCAGGATGAGCGGCGTCAACTTCAACGGGCGCGAGATTCGTAAAGGCGCGATGGACGCGGTGAAGAATTACGTTAATGAGCAGGGCGCGCTGATTCCCGATCAGGTGCAAGTCGATTGCGAGCGGATCGCCAAAAGCGGCGGTACGCCCCTGGTTGTGGCGGAAAAGAACAAGGTTCTGGGCACCATTTATTTAAAAGACGTCGTCAAGGGAGGCATTAAGGAACGATTCAAGGAATTGCGCCGAATGGGGATTAAGACGGTTATGATTACTGGCGATAATCCGCTGACCGCGGCGGCGATTGCGGCCGAAGCCGGCGTCGACGACTTCCTGGCTGAAGCGACGCCGGAGGCAAAGCTAAAATTGATTCGCGAATACCAGGACAAGGGCATGCTGGTCGCAATGACCGGCGATGGAACGAACGACGCTCCGGCGTTGGCGCAGGCCGATGTTGGCGTCGCGATGAACAGCGGTACGCAGGCGGCAAAAGAAGCCGGCAATATGGTCGATCTCGACAGCAATCCGACCAAACTGATCGAGGTTGTGGAAATCGGCAAGCAGCTGCTGATGACGCGCGGTGCGCTGACAACGTTCAGCGTCGCCAACGATGTGGCCAAATATTTCGCGATCATTCCGGCCATGTTCATGGGCGCGTATCCGGTGCTCGGCGTTTTGAACATCATGCACCTGACGACGCCGCAGAGCGCGATCTTGAGCGCAGTCATCTTCAATGCGCTGATTATCATTGCGTTGATTCCACTGGCCTTGCGCGGCGTAAAATACCAGCCGATGGGTGCGGACAAGGTGCTGCGTAAAAATCTGCTGCTCTATGGCGTAGGCGGCCTGATCGTCCCGTTCATCGGTATCAAGTTGATCGATATGATCCTGACGGCCTTGGGGCTGGCCGGATAAGAAAGGTTGGGATAGTATGTGGCAAGCGATTGGCGACACATTGCAGTTGTTGCGCCGGCAAAGAGGAATGACCAGCATACAGCTGGCAGAATGCGTCGGCGTCTCGGTGCGGGCCATCGAAGCGTATGAAGCGGACGTCTGGCGTCCGGGCCGAAAGACATTGCAGGCACTGGCTGAAGCCTTGGGCGTCGGAATCGAGGAAATAATCAAAGGCTGTGAATTGTTGTATACGGAGGAAGGAGAAATGCTGGTCGTCTGCCATACCGGCCCGCATAGCATCAAGGTTGTCGGGCGCGTTGCCGCGCCTTTAGGGCAAAAGGAGGAGAGAGCATGCAAATGATACGAAGTGGTTTTTGCCTGACCGTTGTACTTACGTTGCTGACCGGGCTTGTTTATCCTTTGGCAATGACCGCGGTGGCGCAGGTCGTCTTTCCGAAACAGGCCAATGGTTCACTGCTTGAGAAAGACGGCAAGCTGGTGGGCTCTTTATTGATCGGTCAAGGTTTCAGCCAGGATCATTATTTCATCGGTCGCCCGTCGGCTGCCGGTGAAAACGGCTATGACGCGACCGCTTCGGGCGGCAGCAATCTCGGGCCGAACAGTGAAAAGCTGATGACCGCGATCAAAGACAAAGTGAGCGAAGTTCGCGCGCAAAACGATTTGGCGAAGGAGGCGACGATTCCGGCTGATTTGGCGACATCGTCCGGCAGCGGTCTCGATCCGGATATTTCGCTCGACGGCGCTTATCTGCAAATTGATAGGGTCGCAGCGAAGCGCGGCTTGGCTCCGGGGCAGGTGCGAAAGCTGGTCGACTCGCTGGCCAAGGGGCCGCAGTTCGGTCTGCTCGGAGAAACGCGCGTTAATGTCTTGGAACTGAATTTGGCATTAGATTCCATTCAGGCAGGAAATCAGGTAAAATAAAAGCAGAGAAGAATAGCGCGTAAGGGCAGATGCAGATCTGCCCTTTTAACTGCATAGAGAAGCATTCGACGGAAGCTGTGGAAATGAGAGTCGAAGGGAAGTGGAGAAAGTGGGCATAACGGAGCAGCGACGCGATCCGGAACTGTTGCTGAAAAAGATACAAAAAGAAAGTCGCGGCAAACTGACAGTTTTTCTTGGCGCAGCCGCTGGCGTCGGCAAGACGTATGCGATGCTGGAAAATGCGCATGAACGCTTGGCGGAAGGCGTCGACGTGGTGGTCGGCTGGGTGGAGACGCATAAGCGTAAAGAGACCGAGGAGATGTTGTCCGGCCTGCCTGTGATTCCGGGCAGGCTGATCGAATACCGGGAAAAGATGCTGGCGGAGATGGATCTCGATGCGATTCTGGCGCGAAAACCACGCCTCGTGTTGGTGGATGAACTGGCGCACACGAATGTAACCGGAGCGCGGCATGTCCGGCGCTTTCAGGATGTCGACGAGCTTTTAAATGCGGGCATCGATGTCTATACGACGGTCAACATTCAGCATTTGGAAAGTTTGAACGATATCGTAGAGCAGATCACCGAAGTGAAAGTCAGGGAAACGGTGCCGGATTCGATTCTTGAGACTGCGGACAGGGTACAATTGATCGATATCCCGCCGGAGGATCTGATCAAACGCTTGAAGGAAGGCAAAGTATACGTGCCGGGGCAGGCGGAACGGGCGTTGAAAAACTTTTTCCGGCCCGGCAACATCAACGCGCTGCGCGAAATGGCGTTGCGCTTCACCGCGTATCGCGTCGACCAGCAGCTTAATGAATATATGCATGACCATGCGATCGAGGGACCGTGGTCGGCGGCGGAAAAAGTTTTGGTCTGCGTCAGCGCGAGCCCTTTTTCGGCGCATTTGATCCGCGTTGCCAAACGGATGGCCAGCGCAATGCGAGCCGAGTGGTACGCGATTCATCTCGATACGCCGCAGGGCAGCGGCGATGAGCGCGAACGCGATCGACTGTCGCGTAATCTGCGATTGGCTAGGGAATTGGGCGCGCATGTCGCGTCACTGCCGGCAGCCGACATGGTGAAGGAAATCGTGTCCTTTTGCCGTAAGGAAAATATTACGCATCTGGTGGTCGGCAAGCCGGTGCATAACCGGTTTTGGGAAATCCTCAAAGGCGGCGCTTTGGTAGATCGGCTGATCCGTAAGAGCGGCGGCATCCAAATCCATGTGATTCAGGGAAAACAATCGCAGGACTATGTGCCGAAGGTCGAGACCAGCGTCCGGTCTGCGGACGTCAACTGGAAGCAGTATCTTGGCGGTCTGGCGATGCTGGCGCTGATGAGCGCAATCAATTACGGCATGAAGGAACAGTTGGAGCTGCTCAATGTGGCGATGCTCTTTTTGCTGCCGGTGCTATTGAGCGCCGCCTGGTGGGGACGCGGACCGTCTTACGCAACTGCCGTTTGTACGGTGTTGGTTTTTGATTTTTTATTCGTTCCGCCGGTGCTGAGTTTTAGCGTTATGGATATCCGCTATATCTGGAGTTTCTTTATCTTTCTTCTGGTGGCCTTTGTTGCCGGCGGCCAGACCGAGCGTTTGCGCAGCGAAGCTGAGTTTGCCCGCCAGCATGAGCGGCGGACGCGTTCGCTCTATGAATTCAGCCGTGAAATAGCGGCGCAGGTGGAATTGGAACCCATCATCCGCGTCTTGGCGCAGAGCGCGGCTCAGGCGCTGGAATGCTCAGTTGCGGTATTGTTGCCGGATGAACGAAATATGCTAAAAATGAGGGCATGGGAAAAATTCGCTGATGCGGAAGCCGACATCATGCAGGATGCGAATGAACTTGCTGTGGCAATCTGGGCGTATGAGCATAACGAGGTAGCCGGACGTTCTACGGAAACGCTGCCGTCCGCCGCCTATCTGTACCTGCCGCTGAATGTCCGCGAGAAGACAATTGGCGTTCTGGGCTTGCATATGTCGGAAAACCGGGTTAACGCGGATCAGCGCCGACTGATTGAGGCGTGGGCTGCGATGGCGGCGATCGCAATTGAGCGGATTTATCTGACGACCGAAGCGAACCATGCGGCGCTGCTCGAAGAATCGGAACGACTGCGCGGCGCATTGTTTAATTCGATTTCGCATGAACTGCGGACGCCATTGGCGACAATCTTGGGCTCGGCGTCGACGCTGCTCGACAAGGAGATCACGTTGCCGGAGGCCGCGCAGAGCGAACTGCTGGAAAACATCCGGCACGGCGCGGGGCGAATGGAACGCGTGGTCAGCAATCTCTTAGATACGGCACGTCTGGAAAGCGGCGCGATGAAAATCAAACAGGACTGGTGCGACATCGAAGACGTGATCGGCGCGGCGCTTAAGCGACTGGAAGAAGCGGTGCGCCAGCGTACTATCGATATCAGCATTGCGCAAGGCATGCCGCTGGCAAACGGCGACTGCGTCCTTTTGGAACAGGTGCTGATCAATCTGATTGACAATGCGTTGAAATACTCGCCGGCCGATACGCCGATCGAAATCAATGCAACGCAGGAAGATAAGAAGATCATCGTGTCGGTTGCCGATTACGGTAGAGGGATTTTGCCTGCCGAACTGGAACATGTCTTTGAAAAATTCTATCGTGCCGCTGATGCGATCAAGATCAGCGGTACAGGACTCGGGCTCTCGATTTGCAAAGGAATCATTGAGGCGCATGGCGGGACGATCTGGGCGGCGAACCGGCCGGACGGCGGCGCGCGGATTAGTTTTGCGCTGCCGGTGGTAAAACAACCAGTGATACAGGTGTAACGACGGAGGTGTTCAGGATGGAAGGGAATCTTAAAGTATTGGTCGTGGATGATGAAAGCCAGATCCGGCGTTTGATCAAGGTATCACTTGAAGGGCATGGCTTTAAAGTTTTGGAAGCCGCGACAGGGCGGGATGGCCTGGAACAACTGATCGGCGTGAAACCGGACATCCTTTTGCTTGATCTGGGGTTGCCGGATACCGACGGCAAAGAAGTCATCCGCCAGATTCGCGAGTGGTCCGCGATTCCGATCATCATTTTGTCGGCGCGCGATCAGGAGGACGAAAAAATCGAAGCGCTTGATATCGGCGCCAATGATTATCTGACTAAACCGTTCGGCATCGGTGAACTGATGGCCCGTATCCGCGTCTGTCTGCGTCAAAGCCACGCCGGTGAGGATGAAATGCGGCTGCGCTGCGGCGAAATTGTCGTTGACTTGACCAAACATCAGGTCTTCGTAGCGGATTGCGAAGTCAAGCTGACGCCGACCGAATATGAACTGCTCAAAGTCTTGATGCAAAACAGCGGCAAGGTGCTGACGCACCGTCAACTATTGAAGAAGGTCTGGGGCGCGGAAAGCAGCGACACGCAATACATTCGCGTTTATATCGGCCAGCTGCGGCGCAAGATCGAGGCCGATTCCGCCCGGCCGCGTTATATCGTGACCGAATCCGGCATCGGCTATCGCATGATGGGCTGATAGTGAAAATGTATTCTTTGCCTGGCGGAAGGAATGTTGCGCTGCGCGGGGAATTAGTTCGATAAGAGCAATCGTTTGTTTTAGGGAGGGATGGCGATGAATGAGACGATCCGCGTAATGAAGAACCATCGCAGCATTCGTGAATATTTACCGAAGCCCATTCCCGATGAGGTGGTCGATGAACTGGTCGCTGCCGCGCAAGCCGCGCCAACTTCAATTAATAGTCAGGAAATCAGTTTGCTTGTGGTGCGCGATAAGGCGCTACGGGCGCAGTTTGCCGAAATTGCCGGCGGGCAGCCGTGGATTGCCGAGGCGCCGCTGTTCTTTGTATTTGTGGCCGATTTGTATAAGGCCAAATTGGCGGCGGACAAAGTTGGCAAGCCTCTCGTTATTCCCGACAGCGTCGAGGCGACGATTGCCGTTTCGATTGATGCGGGAATTTGCATGGGTACGGTGATTACGGCGGCCGAATCCTTGGGTCTTGGCATCGTGCCGATCGGCGGCATTCGTAATAATCCGCAGGCGGTCATCGAGCTGCTTGATCTGCCGGAATATACGTATCCGATCAATGGTTTGGCGGTCGGTTATCCGGCCAACCTTTCGCAGCAAAAACCGCGCATGCCGGTAGCTGCCTTCCGCCATGATGAAAAATATGACAAAGAGAAACTGCCGGCCTTGATTGACGAATACGATCAGTTAATGCAGCGCTACTTGAGAAACATTGGGCGCTATGAAATAGAGGGCGACTGGAGTCGCAACACGATGAACTATTATTCCCAAATTTATTTTCCCAAAGTGTATCCGACGATGCTGGCGCAGGGGTTCAAGAACGAAAAATAGAAAATAGAAGGGAAAGGCGTGGATGATGTTGAAAGTCCTAGTCTTTCCTCTTTTTTTTGCAACTGGGTATGATGCTGCTGGATAAGAAAATGCAACGTGTTTTATTAACTTATTTTACTAACGAACAAGCAAAAATGCGGTACAATCAAAAGGAAAAGTTTGCTGTGACCAAGGAGGTTTTTTCAGGGTGTCCGTGTTTGATATATACGCGCCGATTGGCGGTACTATGATTGGTAATTTACTCGTCGTTGCGATCCTTGAAGGCTTGGCGGTTTATTTTTGGCAATTTCGCAAGATGGCGGGCGCCAAGGCGCAGGTGGCCGCGCAAACAGGCAAGGCATTGTGGCTGCTGCTCTTGATCGGCGCTAAACTGCAGGAGGATTTGGCAGGCAAGCTTCTTTTAATCAGCTTGCAGCAAATTACGGCCATTTCACTAGCCTATGTCGGCTTTTTCTTTATCACGCAAATCAGCGGGCAGGACAAGACGATGCCGCGCTGGTTGCATCCGGTATTAGGCGGCATATTGGCGCTGGTCTGTCTGCTGATTGCGACGAATCCCTGGCATGGCCTGTATTGGACGGAACTGAGGCTGGAAGGCGAAACGTTGGTTGGCGTCAACGGCGTCTGGTCGCATGTGGCGGGGTATTATGTTTATCTCTTGTTTATCATTAATCTGGCGTTTGGGCTGCGTTGGGTTCTGACGTGCGTGGGCTCGCGTCGTCGTCAGGCCTTTGCGATCAGCGTGTTGCCGATGATCACGATTGGGGCGCATTTTGCGGCGAATCTTCCCGGCGAGCATTTTTTTGCGCCTACGGCGCTTGGTTTCTTGCTGTCCGGTTTGTACAGCATCGTGGTTTATCGTTGGTGGTTGTTCTTTACGATCTTGCCGGAAGCACAAGCGGCAGTCGTCGAAACGATGCTGGATGGGCTTTTAGTTGTCGATCAGGAAGGGTACATCGTCGAGATGAATCCGGCCGCCGAACGAATTTTCGCAGGCCTGCCAGCGCATAAGGGCGGAAAGATAAGCGATGTCGTTGCCGCATGGCCGGCGCTTGCCGCACTTGAACGGATGAGCGTTGAGCTGGTGCGTGATCTGCCGGAGGGAAAGCGCCATTACCAAGCGCATCAGACGCCGCTGAAAAATGCGACAGGACATTGCTTGGGACGCGTGATTTTGCTGCAGGACATTACGCGCCACAAGGAAGATCAGGCGAAGCTCGTCGAGCAGGAAAAAGCCCTGTCCGTTTTGATCGAACGTCAACGCATCGGCCGAGAGTTGCATGACGGACAGGGACAGGTCTGGAGCTATATCAATATGCAGGTGGAGGCCGCACTTTCTTTTCTTGCGAAAGACGAGAGCGGCAAAGCGGCTGCGCTTTTAAAAAAAGTGGCGCAAGCGACGCAGGATGTCCATGTTAATATCCGCGAATCCATTACCGGTTTGCAGACGAAGGGATTCAGCGAAAAAGGCTTTTGGCAGACGCTGCAGGAATACTTTTGCTGGTTTGAACAAAATTATCGGATCAAAATCGTTCTGCAAAGAGAGAAGGAAATGGCTGCGCCGCAGTTGGCGCCGACGGTTGAAGTCCAGCTGCTGCGCATCATACAGGAGGCGCTGACCAATGTGCGCAAACACGCCGCAGCTAAACGCGTCAAGGTGGAAATTTGGCAGGAGCGGGCTTCGCTTTTCATCGCTTTGAGCGACGACGGCTGCGGCTTTGACGTCGCACAGGCCGAGAAAAAGAAGAGCAGCTACGGCCTAAAAATCATGCAGGAACGGGCGGAGGAAGCGGGAATCCTATTCCGTCTCGACGCGAAAACGGGCTATGGAACGAAAGTGACGCTGCAGGCGCCGCTGAGCGAAAATGAACGTGAAACGGCCGATCCGCCAGAGTCTCAGACGGGGAGTGAGTAAGATGCGCGTGTTATTGGTGGATGATCATCCTCTTTTTCTGGAAGGGTTGAAAAATTTATTGCTGGCGAATGATATCGAGGTTGTCGGCGTTGCGAATGACGGCATAACGGCCGCGCTAAAGGCAAAGGAGCTGCAGCCGGATGTCGTGCTGATGGATGTGCAGATGCCGGTTGCGGACGGTCTCGAGGGTTTGCGGCGCATCAAACTTGAAATGCCGCAAAGCAAAGTCGTGATGCTGACGGTATCGAGTGATGACGCATATCTTTTTGAAGCGATCAAAGCCGGTGCAGCCGGTTATTTGCTGAAAGGCATGGCAAAAGAACCGTTTCTGGACGCATTGCAAAGTTTGGCCTCTGGCGAAGCGCCGCTTGCGCCGGGCTTGGCGGCGAAGGTGCTGCAGGAATTTGCCCGGCGTGAGCAAAGTCGCGCGACGGAAGTGAGCTTTCCCCGCAAGGCAGTGCCGCTCACAGCGAAACAGATCGAGGTGCTTACGCTGGTGGCCGAGGGAATGACGTATAAAGAAGTAGGCGAAAGCATGAACCTGAGTTTGGCGACCGTCAAGTACCATATGCGGGAAATTATGAATCAACTGGAATTGGAAAATAGGGCGCAGTTGATTGTGTATGCTACGCAATCGGGTTTGACGAAAAAGGAAGAAATTAAATAATGGAAAACGGATAAGAAAAAAGCCAAACCGAAAATGTTTCGGCTTGGCTTTTTAAAAATGTTGCAACCGCTTATTTTATCGGCAGACGGTTGATCAGCATTGCATCGGTTTTTACAAAGATCTGATCCAGTGCTTTGACGACGGCTGCTTTTGTACCGACGCCGCCGAAGACGGCACTGTTGTCAGCTGTTTCGGTGAATTTTCCGTTGTAGAGGTACTTATGACCTTTTACATCGATGATTTTGACGGGTACGGTCACCGTGGCCTTGACACCCTGATTAAACATAGAAATCCAAGAGTTCAGAATAGGCGGTTGAATTTCGGCGTAAACGATATAATCGATATTTTCTCCGGCAAAGGCTTGTAAAATATCATCGCGTTCTGCCATACTGATATCAGTGACGCCAACTTTATTCAGTTTGTCGACGAACTTGGGATCGTTTTGCAGAGTGAAGGACGTCATCTTGCCGTTGAAACGGTCGCTGAGGCTTTTGCTGAGTTCTGCGTCGTAGGTGCTTTTGGCATTGTTGATGTAGATCGTGGCGACAACCGGCTTGGCTGGCTTGGCGTCGAGCTCCGGTTGAGCCTCTTCAGCAAACGCAGTTGCTGAACCCAAGATGACAAAAAGGGAAAATAATACGGCGGAAATCCATTTTTTCATTGTCGGCGTACACTCCTTAGTTTTCATTGTTTTTGAATACAATACGTTTTCAATACTAACTATGTAAAATCCTTTCAAATAAAAAGAAAGAAAATGCTTTATTAACTTATCTTATTCCGCAAAAAAAAGGAAGGTGAACGAAATGATGATTGTCAGCGCCTGTTTGGCGGGCGTACGATGCCGGTATAACGGGCAGGCGTATCCGGTTCCTAAGGTCGTAGAATTGGTGGAAAGCGGGCAGGCGCTGCCGCTTTGCCCCGAAGTGTTGGGCGGTTTGCCGACGCCGCGCGCTTGCGCTGAAATGCTGCATGGCAAAGTTGTCACGCAAGACGGGACGGATGTGACTTCCTTTTACCTTGCCGGCGCGCAAACCGCGCTGGAAATCGCAACGCTCGTAGCGTGCAAAAAGGCGATTTTAAAAGCCCGCTCGCCAAGCTGCGGCTGCGACAAAATTTATGACGGATCGTTTGCCGGGCGCTTAGTAGAGGGAGACGGCATCTTCGCCGCGCGCCTGAAGGCACAAGGGATTGCGGTTTGTACAGAGGAGGAACTGGTGTGAGTGAGTGCGCTTTTTATCAAGTCGATGCGTTCAGCCTTTTGCCGTTCAAGGGCAATCCCGCGGCGGTGTGCCTGCTGGAACAGGAACTGCCGGACGCGACGCTGCAGGCGATCGCGGCGGAAATGAATCTGTCGGAAACCGCGTTTGTGCAGCGCTTGCCTGGAATGGACGACTGGCTGGCCGCCGCAACGTATCACTTACGATGGTTTACGCCGCTTTTGGAAGTGCCGCTCTGCGGTCACGCGACGCTGGCTGCTGCGAAGGTCCTGTTTGACGAATGGCAGCATCCGGCGGACCGGCTCGAATTCGCGACGCTGAGCGGGACTCTGCACGCAAAACGCGAGGCAGAAGGAATCGCGCTCGATTTTCCGCTCGACCGGCCGATCATGACGCAGGCATCGCCCGAGCTCTTGACGGCGCTGGGCCTTGTGAAATACGAGAAGGCGTTCTATGGAGAGCGTACCGGAAAATTAGTGCTGCAACTAGCCGATTCGGCGGCTGTTTATGAACTGCAGCCGGATTTTCTCCGCTTGAGCCGGACGCCGTTCTGTAAGGGCATTGCCGTTACGGCAAGAGACGGCGACCGCTATGATTTTGTCTCGCGTTATTTCAACCCTTGGGCCGGCGTGAACGAAGATCCGGTCACCGGGTCCGTACACACGCTGCTGGCCGCCTGGTGGGGTGAACAACTGAAAAAAACGTTGTTGCGGGCTTACCAAGCTTCGCCGCGCGGCGGTGAAATGCTGCTGCGTCATGTTTCTGCGCAGCGGCTCGAATTGATCGGCGATGCGCTGGTTGTTGCGCGCGGCAAAATGCAAACGGGTCAATAAAAAAGGCTGTCTCAAACGGACGTTCCGGTCTGTTTGAGACAGCCTTGCTTTATTGTTCGGCAGCGAGGAAAATGTACCAACCGCGCAGATGAAGGCGACTGCCGATACTGTCGGACTGTTGACCGGCAGACAGTTTTTCGCCGCGGTAGCCGGTCGTCAGCGTTAATGCTTTACCGATCTTACTTTTGATGCCGATGTTATAATCCTGATAACTTGCGTTTCGCCCGATTGACAGCGGCGTTGCTTCCGCAAAATAATTTAAGCCGCGTGCATGCTGCGTTTCCCAGGCGAAACCGACGCTAACGGCATCTCCGCTATGGCGTTCACGGCTGGTTATTTGTTGCGAGGTGTTTTGCAGCGTCGTTTCAACGAAATTGTGGTGGTAACTGTAGATAACAGAAAACTTTCCGCTTGGAAAAGGTTTTTCTTCCTGTACGCCAATCTGCCAGTGTTTCACGTTAAGTTCTGCGGCGACCTGATCCCCCGCGTTATGGGTGATGCCGCCGAGGGAAACTGAATGCGTCAAGGCGGCAGTACTCGAAAAGGAGGGAGCTTCATAGCGGATGAAGTAACGCGGCCCGTTTTCTTTTTTTAGACTGAACTTGAGACTGCCGAGCGCAGAGCGATCAAGGCCGAGATCCTGATGTGGCTGCAGGGTTGAGCCGTTTTTAACTTCACCGGAGAGTCGCGGTGCCCAATATTCACCATCCACGCGAAATTCGCTGGCGGCAAACGTTGTGCCGCTAGAGGCGCCCAGAAAAAGAAGTAGAGGAATGATCAATTTGTAAATGCGAGACAGCATAAAAAGCTCCTTTCTGATGATGAGTTCTATTTAAAAATGCGACACTGCAGGTCGACGCTACGCTGTCACATTGAAAACATGTCTAGTTTATTATACATTGACGGCTGTGAAAAGTAAAATAAATTTGACATTAAGATGTGTTTGTTATACATTTATAGCGTGGGAGAGAATAAATAAGGAGGCGGACATGACAAAATCAACGATGCAGTTGCGGATCGGAAATTGCCTGAATGTATTCAGAGCCAAACGCAAACTGACGCAAGAGCAACTAGCCAAAGAAATTGGCGTGACGCGCGCGACGATTATATCGATTGAAGGAGGCGGATATAATCCGTCACTTGAGTTGGCGTTTCGTATTGCCCGTTATTTTCAGGCGGATATCAATGAAATTTTTTCGGTTGAGGAGGATGAAAATGAAACGCTTTGATAGATGGACTTTAAAAGGATTTCTTTATACGTTGCCGCTTGTCATCGTCTACGGCATTGCATTACTGATCTTTGAACTGGAAGCGGCTGCAAAGACGAATGCGACGGCGGAGTTTTTCTATGATCTCTCCGGCGTGGTGATTGGGATGATGATGCTTATGGCACTTTATTTGGCGGCTCGCTTGTTATTTTCCGCCGCATTTCGCGAAATGGTGTTGATGAAGCTGACATTTGTGCCGGAACGTGATGAACGGGAAGTGCAGCTCAGCGCCAGTGCAGCGAAACGTACCTTATTGTCTACGCTGGCGCTGCTGCTTTTGCTCCTTTGCCTGTCGTGTTTTCAAATTGAAGTCGCGCCATTGCCGCCGGAACAAATGACGAACGGGCAGACAAAACAATTGTCATTAGGCATTAATTTTCAATTGCTGAATAATGGACCGCAGAAAGAAAGCGGACTTAGCTTTATTTCCTATACCGGACTGCCGTTGTCGGCGTCGGCGCTGATTGTCGGTTTGCTTATTTGGCAGGTGGCGGTATACAATTACATGATGCGCCGGTTGCTTAAGCTGGGAATGGGAAATTCGCATGACGGTTGTTGAACGTGGCCGTGCGTTGTTAAGTGTAGAGCATGGTCAAAAAAATAAGCGGGCTAGAAAATCTTGCTGCAAACATGCAGCGAGATTTTTTTGCCCGGAATTAAAATGCGAAAAGAAAGGGAAAGCAAAGAGGTGATGGAAGGAAATGGAATTGAAAGACAGAATACTTCATAGTAGGGAATGCTAAACGAGCGACGTGAAGGGAAGGAAGGCCATGCGGAAAGTCGGCCTACAGTATCTGCAGGGCAATGAACGACTGGGACGTGCGATCTTTGATGAAGAAGGTCGTATCTTACTGCGTGAAGGCGTCGTTTTAAAGCGCAGCTTTATTGAAAAATTGCTCAGTCTGGGCATTGGCAGCGTATATATTGAGGATGTACTGTCGCAAGGCATTGACGTGCAGGACGTTGTGGCGGAAGAAACGCGCCAAGAGAGCAAGAAAGCCATTGCCGAAACAATGCGCCGTTTTGTCCGTTGCGGCGAACTTTCTTTGAAGGGCGTTGTTGTCTCTGCGCAAAAGGTGATTGATGAAATTTTGCAGCAAAAAGAAGTGATGTTTAATCTGGTGGATGTTCGCGCCAAGGAAGACAGTCTGTTTTCGCACAGCGTAAATGTCTGCATTTTGGCGGTAATGACCGGCGTCAATATGGGTTACAATTTGATGCTGCTGAAAGAACTGGCGGCAGGTGCGTTGTTGCACGATGTCGGCATGCTGCAGATTATGAAAGAACTGGTTCCGGGCTCGGGGAAAATGGAAATTGATTGGGCGCGTTACCGTGAACATCCGAAGCTGGGGTATGATCTTTTGAATCAGCAATCGATCAGTTCCTACGTCAAAGTGATTGCACTCACGCATCATGAGAAATGCGACGGTTCCGGCTTTCCACTGGGCTTAAAAAGCGAAGAAATCAATGAAATGGTGAAAATCATCTCGGTTTGCAACGCGTTCGACTGCATCATTCACGGCAAGCGAGACCAATATGACGTACCGGCTTTTCAGGCGATCGAGTTTCTGGAGGCCTCGCGTCAACTATTTGATCCGCTGGTGGTTGATAAATTTGTACGCAATGTCTCGCTCTATCCGTCGGGGCATCGCGTCCGGTTAAACGACGGCAGACAGTGCATTGTGGTGAGACAAAACAATGGCTTTGCCTCACGTCCGGTGGTACGAGAACTGGAAGGCGCCGGGCAGAATGAAATCAATCTTTCAATTGAACTGACTCTTTTTATCGAAGAAGCCTATGAAGATTAGGTGGTGTGCAAAAGATGCTGGAAACTGCAAAGCGGCTTGATGAAACGGACGCCGGAAAGTACTGTCTGCTATTAAACGAAATAACGGCGATAGCGCTGCAGGGCATCCAAGGCGGCGACGAATCGATTCGCAGTGCTATCGGACGCTTAGGGCGCGGCATTGGCGTTGAACGAATCGGTCTGCTGCTTTTTTCAGCGGACGGGCTTAGCGCGCGAAGGCGCATCTACTGGAGCAGTGAACGCTGGCTTTACGATGAGGGGGATGAGTTTGTTTCGCTGGCGGAATACCCGTGGCTGATGCGCCAGTTGCGAAATAAAGAATGCGTGCTGGTCGCTGATACGGAAAAACTTCCGGCCGCCGCAGGCAATGAACAGGAGTATTTTCGCCAACATGGCATCCGTTCTTTTGCGGCACGTCCTTTAACGGAAGCGGTGACAGGGCGGACAGGCGGCTTCTGGCATTTTGACGCTACGGCGGAAAATGCCAGCTTGGCATGTACGATGTTTGAAAGCCTGCAGCCTTTCGAAACGGCTCTGCTGGCGATGCTGCAACTGAAAGAAGAGGCGGAAATGTTGCGACAGGAGGTCGTTGAAAAAAATCTTCTGTTGAACAACACGGATATTCAAATGTGGTATATGCTGAATCCGACGATTTACGGAAGTGCGAATGCGGCGCATGCGAAATTTTTCGGCAAGACCTGTGAAGAAATGGTGCATTGTCAAATTTATGCGATCTATAGCCTGGCGGAAGCGAATGCATTGGCTGAGATTGTGTTAAGCGTCTTCAGCGGCAAGCGGCAGATCGTGAAAGAATTAGCGATACGTAACCATCGCCATCGCGAGCGTATTCTCTTAATATCGTTCACGCCCAGCTTTACAGAAACGCAAGAGGTCGACCATGTAATCTGTTCGGCGCAGGATATAACGGATTTGAAAAAAATGAAAAAGGTAATTGAAGCAAACCGAGAACTGCAGCGCGAGGTTGCTGAACGTGTTTTGGCTGAAGCCCGACTGGAAACCGCCTATGCCGAACTGAAAAATGCACAGATGCAAATCGTGCAACAGGAAAAAATGGCGTCGATTGGTCAGCTGGCCGCCGGTGTGGCGCACGAAATAAACAATCCGATGGGATTTATCATCAGCAACCTAGCGTCGTTGCGCGAATACAGCGCGACGCTCGTTTCGTTTATTGCATTGCAGGAAGAGAGTTTGGCGGAGTCTGCTAAGACATCGGCGCATCAAGCGGCCGTCTGTCAGCGGGTCGCTGAAGCAAAACGCGCGCAACAAGTGGATTATATTGCACAGGACATGGCGGAACTGGTGCAGGATATGGAAGACGGCGCCAATCGCGTCAAAACGATCGTACAAAATCTGCAGGGCTTTGCGCGCACGTCGAATAAAGGAGAAGGTGATGCCGATCTTAACGAGGGCTTGGAGAGTACGATCCGTCTTATTTGGAACGAATTAAAATATAAAGTGACGCTGAAGAAAGAATTGGGCAGCCTTCCGTTGGTGCGTTGCAATCCGGGGCAACTGAATCAGGTGTTCATGAATATCTTATTGAATGCGGCGCAGGCCATTGAGACGCAAGGTGAAATAAAAGTGAAGACCTGGTCGGAAAGCGACAGCGTGTTTGTTTCGATCAGCGACAATGGCGCAGGAATGCCGCCGGACGTGCTGGCAAGAATCTTTGAACCGTTTTTCACCACTAAGGATGTAGGACAGGGAACCGGTTTGGGTCTTAGCGTAAGCTATGCGATCATCAAGGAACACGGCGGCGGCATCGAAGTCGAAAGTGAAGTGGCGAAAGGAACTACGTTTACCTTGCAGATTCCCCTTGGCAGGGCGGAAAGCATGAGAGAGAAAGGCGGCGATGAGGATGGGCGTCTTTAAAAAGAGCTGGTTGCCGAATTTTTTTACGTTTTCGAATCTTGCTTGCGGCGTAGTGGCTGTGATGCTGCTCTTTAAGGCGGAGTATCGCTGGGCGGCTTTTTTCATCCTAGTCGCGGCGTTAGCCGACCGGTATGACGGCAAGGTCGCGCGGTATCTAAAGATAGACAGTGCGATCGGCAAGGAACTCGATTCGCTGGCCGACCTGATCTCCTTCGGTTTGGCGCCTGCGGCGCTGGCCTTTCAACTGCACGATCTGCTGCAGTGGGGCATGGGCGGATATGCCTTGGTCATCTTATTTCCGCTTTGCGGCGCATATCGTCTGGCCCGTTTTAACGTCACACCGTTTGACGGCGCGTTTTACGGTCTGCCGATCACTTTTGCTGGCTTGTCGTTGGCGCTGTATTGCCTGCTCGGCAGCTACTACCCGTTGCCGCCGCCGCTGACCGCACTTTTGATGCTTACCTTGTCCTACTTGATGGTCTCCCGGCATCGGATTCAAAAGATGTGAATAAAGAAGGCCGCCGCCTTTTGCTTTCGCGAAAGGCGGCGGCCTTCTTCATTAAAACTTATTGATAACTGGCGTCGCCATTGCTTTTTAACGTAATGACGGAGATTTTCTTCAGGTTGAAATCGGAATAGACGCGGCTGGAGCCATCGGCGAGAACAGCTTTAAGATCCCAATGCGCTGCGCGGTCGCCGTTGTTAAAGGTAATATGAACGTTTTCATCGTTGCCGAGCACATCGACACCGAGCACATCTTCCTGCCAGTCGTTGCTGCTGGCTGGCGAAACGTAGAGTTCACTGATCGGCTGACCGGTTTGGTTCACCAGCGTAAAATCTTGTGCACCGGCAAACGCGACGCTGCAGGAGAGAAGCAGACTGAATGTCAAAACAAATAAGATGGACCATTTTTTCATAACAAGCACCTCCATTTTTTATTAATCTCAGTGTAGCAGAAAAGAAACAGGGAAATTATAAACAATAGTTAAACTTTTCCGTTTATTGGGAAAGAGCAAGAATAGGCAGCTTTTTTATCTGCTTTTCCATTCTTAGGCAGGAAAAGCAGGAGCGTTTGGAGAACATGTAGGAACGGAAAAATGAGTTTTAAGCAAGCGGGAAAGGGAGACGGAGCTATGACGGAACTGGAAAAGCTGAAAAATATAAAAGAATTGTTCAAGCGGCGCGAAGGGGCGGAGCGCTCGCCAGAGATGCCGCTCGCGGCAATGAGCGAACGGTTGCAGCAATTAACGCAGGAAATGACGGAACTGGAAGGCGAGATTGACGAACTGGAAGGGCAGCTGCAGCAGCGCAGGGCCAAGTTGAAACAGTGTTTTTCGCAGTGGCACGATATTGTGCGCGAGGTCATGTCATGAAGAAAATAAAGAAAAACGGGTCAGTTTAAAAGTAACGCGCTTTTGAACTAACCCGTTTTCGTTTTTTTAAGCGGAAAGGCTGACGGCAGTAAAAGGGGTTTAAACCTGCGCAACGAACATACTACCATAACGTAAAAAAAGAAATGGTGAGAAGAAAATGAAAGATAGATTGGAAAAATGGATCGCGACGGCTACAAACGAGGCTACAGAGCTGCAACGGGCGGCTGATCGGAGCAGTAACTGGCGCTTGTTCAGCATCTTGCTCGGGATTGGCGGGGGCGGTTGGCTTTGGTGGTCTGGCTTGCATGAAATTGGGTGGTTGGCAGCTTGTTCGGCAGGTCTTACTTTTATCCTTTTGGTTAGAATGCATCGCAGGCAATTATTGGCCTGGCGACGGATACAATGCGGTATTACACTGCAGCAAAGACTGGCGGCACGGTTAAACAATGCTTGGATGGCGTTTCCCGATGATGGTACTGAATTTATGGCGGCGAAGCATCCGTACAGCAATGATTTGGATTTGTTTGGCCCTAAGTCATTATTTCAGTGGCTGAATGCGACAAGTACCTATTATGGTCGTCAACGCTTGAAGGACCGTTTGGCGTATCCTGAAAAAAATGCGCAGTTGATTCGGGCCCGACAAAATGCGATACGGGAATTAAGCGGTAAGGAAACGTTTTGCCACGAATTTAGTTGCGATGGATTGTTGTTTGCCGGTGCGCATGATCCGGAAGAATGGTTGCAATCCATTGACGGAAAACCTTCACTTTGGGGTTGTTATGCTCGAACGTTTTTTTATTTCTTGCCGTTCATCACGCTTGTTTGTGCGATGCTGGCGGTTTTTGAACAGAAATCGGCTGCAACGTTATTGTCGTTATGCGTACTTGCGCAGTGCGCCGTTACGCTGTTTACAGCGAAGAAAAATTCTTCGCTGCTGCTGACGGTGCATCGTTTTCGGGCGGCGATTAAAGGCTATGAGAAAATGATTCGGCGTATTGAGGCGGAACCATTTGCTGCTGATGAGTTGCTTCGTCTGCAAAGTCTTTTCCGGCGCAGCGAGGGCACCGCGTCCGGGGCGATTCAAAAGTTAGATCGCATCTTAGAAGCGGCCGATTTACGCTATAATTCCATCAGTTACGTGTTGCTGAACTTTACGTTGCTTTGGGATTGCCACTGCACGTTGGCGCTTCAGCGTTGGAATTTACAACATGGAGAAGCGGTGCGCGCTTGGCTGGAAGGAATCGGAGAGTTGGAAGTTTTGATTAGTCAGGCTAACATTGCTCGAATCCAACCGCGCTGGACGTTTCCACAGATCAGAGAAGACGGACCGGCGATTGAGGGGGAAGCGCTCGGACATCCGCTGATTAATTCAGTGCAACGAATCTGCAATGATGTAAGCCTTAGCCAGGGGGTGTGCGTGATTACCGGATCCAATATGTCCGGTAAAACGACCTGGCTGCGTACCATTGGCGTGAATTTGGTTCTGGCCTATGCCGGCAGTCCGGTTTGCGCGACGCGCTTTGCATGTTCAATGATAGACTTATGGACGTCGATGCGTTTGCAGGATGAACTGGGCAGCGGCATATCGACTTTCTATGCGGAGTTGCTGCGCATAAAAGACATTATTGAGCATGCGAAAAAAAAGCGGGACATGATTTTTCTCATTGATGAAATTTTTCGCGGCACCAATTCACATGACCGTATTCAGGGTGCGGTAAGCGTGTTGAAGTCATTGCAAAAAAGTTGGCTGATCGGTTTGATTTCCACACATGATCTGGAGCTTTGCCAACTGGAACGCGAAGAGGGTATCCAGGCGGTGAATTATCATTTCCGTGAAGAATACCGGGATGGAGAAATTCTGTTTGATTATAAGATGCGCGAAGGCTCTTGTAATAGCAGCAATGCGAAGCAACTGATGAAAATGGTCGGCATTGAGATAAGTGCATAACCGGATGTGTTCAACGGGATTCGCCGGCGATATAGGAATCGCTCCAGTGTTGCAGGCTGTTGAGGATTGCAAATAATTGAAGGCCGACGGGCGTAAGGCGATATTCGACGCGCGGCGGCACTTCCGGATAGGAAAGGCGTTCCACCAGGCGGTCGTTTTCCAGTTCGCGCAGTTTCTCGCTGAGAATTTTTTCGCTGATGCCCGGCAGGGCGCGCTGCAGTTCGAGAAAGCGATAGGTTCTGTCGTTGAGATGGCAGATGATCACGGCTTTCCATTTTCCTTTGAACAGGCTGACGGCATAGTCGAGGCTGCACAGGTAGGTTTGCTGTCCGATCGTGAGCATGGGCAGACTCCTTTCGTTATTATGATGGGTATGCTTACGAAATGGTAAGCCGATTACTAAAAAGTGCGTACTTGCGGCAAATCGGTTTCTACTATAAATTAGGGCAAGAGAGTGAAAATCCTGCTGCGGCAGTAGATAAGAGGGGGATATAAGATGAAAGTAATCGCCTTTAACGGCAGCCCGCGCAAAGAGGGCAATACCTACCAAAGTTTGCAGAGAGTCGGCGTCGAACTGGAAAAGGCCGGCATCGAATTTGAAATCGTGCAGATTGGCAACAAGACGATCCGCGGCTGTGTGGCGTGCGGCATGTGCGCAAAGAATCAGGATGAACGTTGCGTCATCGCCAATGATGAAGTGAACGAATACGTGCAGAAAATGAAGCAGGCGGACGGCATTTTGCTCGGTTCGCCGGTTCACTACTCCGGCATCGCCGGCACGATGAAATGCTTTTTGGACCGCGCTTTTTACGTGGCGGGCGTCAACGGCGGATTGTTGCGTCACAAGGTCGGCGCGTCTGTCGTCGCGGTTCGTCGTTCCGGCGGCGTGGCGACATTTGACGGATTGAACCATTATATCAACTACGCGGAAATGATCCTGCCGGGCTCGAATTACTGGAATGTGATTCACGGCACGGCGCCCGGCGAAGCGGCGCAGGATGAAGAGGGGCAACAAATCTTGCGCGTGCTGGGCAAGAACATGGCCTGGATCATGCGCGTGCTGGAAGCGGGTAAAGGGCGCGTTGAAGAACCGGCGCAAGAGGGCAAGGTGTTCATGCATTTCATCCGCCCTTAAGGTCCGAAGCGGACGCAAAGCGAGACTTTGTTAAGTTTCTTAAGCGTTATCCGGCGACAAATGGATTGACACGCTCTTTTTCGCGTACGATAATTAAGAGGACAGCGTATGTGCGGAGGTAAGAGTCATGATCATAAAATCAACCAGCAGCAGCTTGATGAATTCGCCGAATTCGCATCCGGAGCAGAGTTTTGTCCGTTCAGATAAGGCGATGGAAAAGCGGCTGACGCAAGCCCGCATCAACCAAGCGGCGGTCGAACAAGAAAAGCAAGAGACGCAAAACACTGCGCCGCTTCAGGATACGGGATCGGTCGGGTTTGAAAAACGGCTTGCGATCTCGGTCGATAACGAGCATTATAAATTGCAAATTTCCCGTGACGGTCTGGCGCTTCAGCAGGCGGAGCAGGCGAGCGCCAGTGATGCTGCGCAGCAAGAGGCGGCAAGCGAGTGGAAGGTGCAGGGCGCAAAGCAGATGGCAGCCGGTGCTTCGCTGACGCCGGCCGAAATGCGGCAAAAAGGCGTGACGCGCGTGCAGTAAAGCGCTGCGTTGCATGGGGTAAAGAAAAGAGCGCAGTCCGAAAACGGACTGCGCTCTTTTCGTCAGCGGCCGATTTTGTCGTAGATGGCCAAGGAAAGGGAGGACATGTCATACATGACGTGCGCTTCATCCTTTATGTTTTCTGCCATGAGGCAGAGGATGTAATCCCCTTTCTTGCCGTAGACGATGCCGCAATCATAATACATGCCATCGAGCTGGCCGGTCTTGTGCGCGATCTTCAACTGATGCGGCAACTGGGCCGGAATAATCATATTGTCTTCCTGGCGCTGCATGATCTCGAGCATCGCCTGATCGCTTTCCGGATCGAGGCATTGCAACGCATGCAGCTTTTGCAAAAGAAGAGCGATGTCGTTTACCGACGTATAGTTTTGCCGTCCTTTTTTGACCGCTTCAAAGTCCATCATTTTGCGCTGTAAAATCGTTTCACTGCAACCGAGCTGCTGGATCATGGCGTTGATGTTTTCCATTTTAAGCTTGTCGATCAGGATATTGGCGGACGTATTGTCGCTTTGCACAATCATCAGTTCGACGATTTCTCCGAGCGAGAGAATCGTTCCGTCGGGCAGATTGTATACGGAACCGCCTTCAACGGCATTAGCATGGCGGATGATGATCGGTTCGCTAAAATCCAGTTTGCCTTGCTGCTTTTGCTTGAAGGCTTCAATCATGATCGGAATTTTAATCAAACTGGCGGAAGCCATTTTGTGCGAATTGAACACGATGGGTTTGCTGTTGTCGCCGAGTGCTTGCACGTAGACGGCATATTTCGTCTTCTTTTCTGCCGGAACCGTCTTGATCTGATTGGTCAGCCAGGTCGAAGAAAATGGTTCTGCGGCGGCGCTGGCGATGTTTGGCGAGAGAAGCGCAAAGGCAAAAAGCAAAAGGAAACACGCAAACAGTGAAACAGCCGCTAATTTTTCAAGCACGATTTTTTCCATACTGATTCTCCTTTTTTAGTGATCTAGGATCCTTTTATTTCCTGCCAACCGGCAATCTCCGTGATGCCAAGCCCGGGCGCATCGGAGAGCAGGATCTTGTTTTTTTCAAAGCGCACGCCTCCGACGACGGGATCGGCGGCCAGCAGCACGGCCGCGTCCAAATCGCTCTTGCCGATGATCTGCTTGCCGGCGGCGAGGCTGGCGGCTGCTGTAATGCCGACCTTGCTTTCCAGCATGCAGCCCATCATGCACTGAATGCCCATTGTCTCGGCTAAGTGAGCGATTTTGAGCGCGTTATGCAGTCCGCCTGCCTTCATCAGTTTGATGTTGATCAGGTCGCAGGCGCGCATCGACAAGAGGCGAAAGACTTCGTGACAGCCAAAAGCCGATTCATCCGCCATGATGTTCGTCTCAACGTGATCGGTCACGTACTTGAGTCCTTCAAAATCATGCGCCTTCACCGGTTGCTCGATCAGTTCGATATCCAGTCCCGCGTCTTCGAACTTTCGAATGGTGCGGACTGCTTCCTTGGGCGTCCAACCCTGGTTGGCGTCGAGTCGGATCTTGACGGAGTGCCCGACTGCGCTGCGAATCGCATTGACCCGCTTGACGTCCAAGTCGGCATCGGTGCCGACCTTCAATTTTAGTTCTGTGTAGCCAGCGGCGATTGCCTCCAGCGAATCCCGAACCATTTCCTCCGGATCGTTCACGCTGATTGTTAGGTCGGTGGTTAGTGTGCTGCGCAAACCGCCAAACAGCTTATAGAGCGCAATGCCGTGACGTTTGCCGAACAGGTCGTAAACGGCAATGTCGACCGCCGCTTTCGCCGACTGGTTATGCAGCATCGAAGCGTCGAGCAGCGTCATGATGCCTTCGAGGTTGTCGATATCCATGCCGATGAGTTTCGGCCCGATCGTGTCGCGAATCGCTGCAACGACGGAATCCTGGCTGTCGCCGGTGATCACCGCGGTGGGCGGCGCGTTGCCGTAGCCGATTTCGCCGCTGTCCGCAATGACTTTAATGATAATGTCTTCCGCCGAAGTGACTTGGCGTAGCGCGGTCTTGAACGGTTTTTTTAAAGGGATGCTGATTTTACCGATCTTGATGGAACTGATTTTCATGACCTTACGTCCTCCCTGCTTATTTTGCTGCTGCGTGCATGCGGGGGCGCTGTTGTTGCAAAAACAATAAAAAAATCCAGCAAGAGAAGGCCTTCGCAGGAAGGCTTTTCTTGCTGGGTTTTATTTGCGTTTACGTTTGTTTATCAGCAAGCGTACAGGCAAACAAAGCAGCAGCATATTTTACTTTCTAAGGATAGTTGTTTCGCGCTTCCGGCAGGAAATCCTGCAAACTGCGTTGGTTTGGTTATTGGCAAACGCAGTCAGGCAAGATCGACCTGCAATCCTTTTTGAATGCAGGCGAATTTTTTTTGCGCATCCTTGTAAGCGACGATGATCGCCTTTTGCGAAGAAGCGAAGTAACGGCGTTCTACTTCCTGTTTGATTGCGACCGGATCATCCGAGAGGCTTTTGCCGATGAAGAGGCTGCTGATAAATGCGGCGGTCGTAGGAAGGGTCGCCGAGGGGGCGCAGTCAATGATGACGCCGCTTTCCTGTTGAACGACAAAGCCGATGAAGAATTGTCCATACTGCATCGTGATCGGATTGTCTTGTTGCGTTTTTGCATTGCCGACGACGTAGAGCGTATCTTTTTCAAACATCTTGCGAAGTCACTCCTTTCAGATTTCTTTTAAAAGTGCAGGCGGGGCGTAGTTCTGCCGCAGGAACAAGGCGGAAGATCAAGCGATGCCTCTGTGCCGGTGCGATAACGCAGCAGCGGCGCTCCTTCGCGCGACAGGGTCGTTAAAACCAATTCCCCTCTTTCGCCCGGAGCGCAAAGAGAGCCGCTAGAAAAATTGACGATTTCCGGATAAAAATGATCATCCTGCACATGAAGTCCGGCCTGCGCATGACAGGCCGAAGCGATGCCGCAGGGCAGAAGACTCTCTGCGCCGTACATTTCGTAAAGCGGCGCCTGAAAATCTTGCTCGAGCGTTTGACGCAAGTTTGGCGGACAAAGCAAAGCCGGGCTGAATAGATTCAACAGCGAAAGTTCATGCGCGTCGAAACCGAGTTCGCGCAGGCAATCCGCGAGCTTCAACATGGAAGAAGGAGCGGAGAAGAGCGTCGTGACGCCGTAATCAAAGATTTGTTTAATCGATGTTTTGACACTAGCATGTTGGCTGACGATGACCGTTGCGCCAATCGCTTCGGCCGCTTGCTGCACGGCAGATACCAGTGCCAGTTCCAATTCATCTGCCAGAAGAAGGAGAACAGAAGAGCGGGTGACGTTGCAGGAAATGAGGCCGCGCGCGATCATTTCCAGTTGGTTCGTCAAATCATCCTGGGTGAGAGCGACGGCGCTTTGGCCGTCTTTTCTTGCCTGAAGACGCGCGATGCCGCTGAGCGGCAGCGTCAATAAACCGAATGGATGATTGGCGATCAGATCGGCGTCCGTCAAAAAAGGAAGTCTTGCAAAATCGCGGATCGTCTGAAAAGACTCCGGCGTCAGCTGCAGAGCGTGCAGACGGTCCTGATAAAAAGTGGTCTTCTTGTAAGCGCGCTCGATGATGGCTTGCAATTGTCGTCCCTGAGCCGCGTCACGTTCCTCGAAGGAACGGGTTTCGATTTTTTCATTTACAAACAAGGGAAAGACCTCCTATCGCGATACGTGTTTCAGAATAAGCGTAGCACATTATACAGGGTTTTGTGAAAAGAAATTGCTATGTTTTACGAAAGTAATTCTTGTAAAAAAGAACGAAGTGGACTATACTACAAATGAGCATATGCCCAAATGGAGGTGCAAATTTGGCAAGACAACGTTGCTGCGGCTGGGTCGAGGAAGAACCGATCTGCCGAAAGTTCAGCGCCGAGGCCGGTGCGGATACCCTGCCTGTCAATTTGCAGGTCGAAGAGTTGGAATCGTTGCGTTTGAAAGATTTGGCGGGGATGGACCAAAACGCAGCCGCTAAGACGATGGGATTATCGCGCGCAACCTTTCAGAGGATACTGCAGACGGCTCGGCAAAAAGTGGCCATGGCCCTGGTGAATGGGCAAGGAATTATAATCGTAGGAGGGTCTTATATGATTAAGAATCGTAAATTTGAATGTCAAACGTGCCAACATGTCTGGGAAGTGCCGCCTTGCAGCGAAGGCGGCAAGCACGGTTATGAAATCGCCTGCCCGGAGTGCGGCGGAATGAAAAAAATCAAGCTGGGCGAAGATGGCGCAAGGCATGCTTGCGTAGGCGGCCATCACCATGGTGAAAGCGGGCATCAGCACGGAAATGGCGGCGGATGCTGCGACCACTCGTAACAAACGCGCTATGCCAAGAAAATGAGAGAATAAGCTGCTTCGTGCTTGCGCGAAGCAGCTTATTGCTATCCATAAAGAAATAAGTGGCCAGGAACGGCAAAAGAAGAAGGTGTGAGAAAAATGTCGATTTACGAATTTTTATGCGAAAAAGCGTTGACAAAGAAAAGGAGCAGAACTATACTACTAATAGATAATAATTATTGATTAAAATCTATATTGAAATTTATTGCAGGAGGGTTTTTCGATGAATTTAAAAGGAACAAAAACAGAAGCAAACTTATGGGCGGCTTTTGCCGGTGAATCGCAGGCGAGAGGCAAGTACACTTATTATGCGGCGCAGGCGAAACGTGAAGGATTGAATCAGGTGGCGGCTTTCTTTGAAGAGACCGCGCATAATGAACAGGAGCATGCAAAGCTTTGGTTCAAAGCATTGCATGATGGAATGCCGACGACCACGGTCAACCTGGAAGACGCCGCCAATGGCGAAAACTATGAGTGGACCGATATGTACGCTAACTTTGCTAAAGTCGCCAAGGAAGAAGGCTTCGGCAAACTTGCATATCTCTTTGAAGCAGTCGGCGAAATAGAAAAAGAACATGAAGAACGCTATCGCAAACTGCTGGCGAACATTAAAGAAAATAAAGTGTTTGAACGCGAAGAAAAGCAAGAGTGGCACTGCCGGAATTGCGGTCATATCCACATTGGTAACACAGCACCGGATGTTTGCCCTGTCTGCGATCATCCTAAAGCGCACTTCCAAATCCGCGCAATCAATTTTTAATTTTAAAAGAGGCCGGCATCGATTTAATTTGATGCCGGTCTCTTTTAAAATCTGTTATAATGACTGATGTTATAACAAATTGATGTGGGGTCGTAGTGATGAATAAATGGCGCTATTTACTATATGTAGGAATTGCTTTGAGTGTGTTTGCGACAAGTTGTGTGGCAGGCTTCGTGTTGACGCCAGATCCGAAGGCGAATGCAGCAATGGAGAAAAATGCGGCAGCGCAGTATGCATTGCCGCCGCATGCCAAGATCAACATCTTGATTTTAGGCATTGATGAGCGGCGTAATGATATTGGACGTTCCAATGTGACTTGCCTGATGACGATAGATACCGATGCGAGGACGGTCGCGATGCTGTGGGTGCCGCGCGATAGCCGCGTCAAGATTCCGGGGTATGAGTGGAATAAGATTGGACATGCTTATTCCTATGCAGGCCCGGAGTTGGCGCGCAAAACGGTCAGTGAATTGCTTGGCGTACCGATTCACTATCATCTGGCGGTCAATATGGCGGGGTTCAGCAAGATCATCGACACGGTTGGCGGCGTTGATTTGGTCGTTGATCGACGCATGTATTACAATGACCCGTATGATGTAGGAGAGGTCGATAATGACGGCCTGATTGACCTAAAGCCCGGTGCGCAGCATATGGATGGAAATCTGGCGCTTCAATACGTCAGGTTCCGTCATGATGAGATGGGAGACATCGGGCGGATTGAACGGCAGCAAAAATTCATCAAAGCGTTCATGCTGCAGTTGGTCAAACCGCAGATTCTTGCGCAAGTCCCTGCGCTTGCACAGGTGGTGAAAAGCAATGTGCAGACCGACATCCCGGCGAACATGTTCTTGGCGTTAGGCGGCGTGATTGGCGATGCGTATAAGAAGGGCATTGCGACGGAGATGGTAAGCGGTCGCCCGGTCTACATTAGAGACATCAGTTACTGGTTACCGGATATTACCGCGATGCGTCAACAGGTAAGCCGCATACAAGGCATTGCGCAAGATGAACGGTATCAGGCATACAGCAGGCAATTGATTAAAGAACAAAGCGATTCCGTGGCGGGTTTGCCGATGATAGATGCACCATAAAAAAGTTGAAATAGAAGCAGGAAAAAGGTTGACAATGATGGTGCGTAAGTGTTACCATAAATAAGTCGCCAAACGGCGGCAGCAACTGAAAAAGAAAAACGGAAACAAGTAGTTGACATGGTTCGAGTGACTGTGCTAAACTAATGTTCCGGCCGCGAAAGCGGTGGTGCTCCTTGAAAACTGAACAAT
>NZ_JAUAOA010000018.1 GCF_030542965.1 Azotosporobacter soli | reverse complement strand
AATCAGAACCACCCGTCTAACGGGTGGTTTGCACTGAGGCTATAAGCCTCTATTACTAGCCGGCGTCTCAAGACGCTGGCTTTCACTTTGTTCAAGCCACTACGGTCTAATCACTTTTGCTATCCCTAAAGGGATGTTTGTACTACTTCACGTTACCCTTAAAAGGGTCATCGTACTCTCGTACATTCAGTTTATCTATTGCTTGATCATGTTTTTCTTGTTCTTGAATGTACTTCTTGATCGTCGCTTCATTTAGCCCTACTGTACTAACATAATATCCTTCTGCCCAAAAGTGCCTATTCCCATATTTGTATTTCAAATTACCATGCTGTTCAAATATCATTAGCGCACTTTTTCCTTTTAGATACCCCATAAATGCAGAAACACTGAATTTTGGCGGTATCGATACTAACATATGCACATGATCGATCATTAGATGACCTTCTATGATTTTTACGTCCTTATAACTGCATAGCCTTCGTAATATTTCTCCTATGCTTTCACGATATTGACCATAGATTATTTTCCGTCTAAACTTCGGCGTAAATACTATGTGGTACTTGCACTGCCATTTTGTATGTGCTAAACTTTGTCCCATAAAACTCACCAGTCCTTTCTTTGTATAGTGGCCTGAACACCCTCTATTATAAGAAAGTGGTGAGTTTTTGTATAACAGTTGTCATCCACCCGCATAGCGGGTGGTTTTCTGTTTCGCTTCGCTCAACTGACTAAAGTCATAATAAAGACAAAGGCCATGGCAGATACTTCGCCATAGCCTTTGTTCTCTCACGCCTAAAGAAACGAAATGGCCGCATCCTTTTTACTGATCCGCACCGTCATTACAATTTCCGCTTTGACGGCGAAGCCGGGAATGCCGTATTCTCCAACGTAATTGCGATTTTCTTTGATCTTATCACGCAGCTTTTGCTGAGTTTCTTCATCTTTGATGCCAAGCTCGCTGACTTTGGCAATGATCGCTTCACAGCCGCTGTCAAGCGCGCGCATCGCCGTGATGCGCACCTTGGTGTCAATGTCTTCAAAGCCTTCGTAAAAGCCATAGCCGTTCGCGACAAAATCCCAATAATCGGCCGTTTCTTTAAAATCTTTGATACTTCCTTTGCTTTCCGCTATCGTTTTGTTAAAGAAAGGGTTGATTTCATCGACCTGCTGGCACTGCAGTTTGAAACGGTAGGTCGCTTTCAGGACCTTATTGCCGTTTTCCACAGCTTTGAACGGCTTACCGTATTTCTCGCCGTTGTCTTCTTCGACGATTTTAACGTACGCGGCAAAGTCCACCGCGTCTTTCGCAATTTCAAATTCTTTTTGCGCGACGACTTTGGCAATCAAGAGCTCATTCACTTTGTTTTCCGCATCGAGCAGCGCCAGCTCGCGCCCTTTCTCCTTGCGTTTATCGCCGCGCTCCTTCAGCTGCGAAAGATCGACCGTTGTCTCATACCAGACCGGCGTCGTCACAATTTCCGTAAACAGCTTGGCTTTCGCCGCCTTGTTCAATTCTGTCGCGCTAACCACACTCGTCAGTTCAAGTAAACATACCAAACAAACCATAATCTGCATGATAATTCGTTTTTTCACGCCAACCCTCATTTCAAAAAAACTTTCTTTGTTCATACAGACTATTATAGCAAATTTAAGCGCCGCAACAAAGTTTGCTTCTCCTTTACTCGTTTCCTTCCTGCAACCAGCTTTTTAAAACGGATACCACAAAAAATCCTCAACCGTTCTTGCTGAGGACCTTTTATCTTTCACAGCTCTCAATTGCTGCAGCATTCTATTCGATTGCGTCCGTTTTGCTTGGCCGCATATAGTGCCTTGTCCGCCTTATCGATAAGCAGAAAACTTTTCGTTAGTGGATCGACTTGCGTCGAAACGACGCCGATGCTCACCGTGACGAACTCATACGGCGAACTCGGATGCTCGAGCTTGAGCGCGGCAATCTTATCTTTGACCCGCTGCGCAACGAGCAGTGCGCCTTCTTCATCCGTATTCGGCATCACAACGGCAAATTCTTCGCCGCCGTAACGCGCGGCAAAATCCTCACTGCGCTTCATCTCCCGCATCAACACCGAGGAGATCACCTTCAAACAATCATCACCATATAAATGCCCCTGGCTGTCATTGTACTGCTTAAACCAGTCCACATCGAGCATCATCAACGAAATCGGTTCCCGCTTTCGTCCAGCGGTGCGTAGACTTTGCTCAAAAAAAGCGTCAAAGCAGCGTCGATTGGCGATTCCTGTCAACCCATCGGTAGCCGACATCTTTTGCAGCTCTAAGAAGCGCATTCGCTCCGCGGCCAGATTGCCCAAGATTTCGCCAAACTTGACATAGTATTTCATAACCTTATCGACCTTGTCTTTTGAAAAGACAGGCACAGCCTTTAACGCCGAAAGATACTCCGCTTCCAAAAATCCATAAAGATGGGCCTGGCGTTTAAACCATTCTATATCCGGCTCTTCGAAGAAGAACTGCCCGAGCATGATCGAGCCGACTTGCATGCCGCCGACAAAGAGCGGCGACGCCACGTCCACCAGGCCGTTGAGACATACATGATAGTGATAACGCTTTCCACCCGGCCCTAACGATAACAGCGCTCGATCACTTGCGCAGCAACGCTCCAATGTAGCCGGATTCTTCCGGTGGAACTGCACGCAAAGCGACTGCCAGCCGATCCCGATAAGAATTTTTCCGTCCATATCCAAAATTGCACAAGGTATGGCCGTAACATCAAAAAAAGCTTCCATCAGGTCTTTAAGTTCAGCCAGATCGATCATTTCCAGAAACATTTTTTCCATGCCAACCACCGTCCCGCATCACCTTGACGGCTATCCGCCATCACCTCACATACCTTAACAATTATTTTTCAAAAGCACAACCGCTTTACTTATCCTAATTATTTTTCCTCTTCGCAAGATAACATTCTTCATAAAAACGTCATCTCTTTTATGCTTAGAGGCTATTGTTAAAATACAAACAGCGCGACTACGCTATACATAGCAGAAACCGACTGCGCTCATTCAGCAGTCGGTTTCTGCTATATATATATGTCTGTTGTCTGCAGATCGACAAGCACGCCGCTCGACATGCAGACAACCGGCTTTGTAAAGCTTTTGACGTTAGGCGTAAATGAAATGATTTTCGCTTTTTCTCCGTTACTTAACAGCACCCGACTTCCAGTAAAATAATCGCGCATACTGTCGAGAAAGATCATGCAGATATTCGGCTCGAGTTTTTCGAACATTTCCTCGCGCAAGATGTCGAGCGCCTTAAACGGCGTCGCTTTCTTTTGATAAGGCCGGTCGGATGTTATAGCATCATAGACATCGGCGATAGAAACAATTTTGGCCGCCTCATGAATTTCAGCGCCGACCATCCCTCGTGGATATCCGCTGCCGTCCATTCTTTCGTGATGCTGCAAAATCACTTGCTTCACATTTTCGCCAATCTGTCCATCCGCTTCGACTACTCGATACCCTTCCCTCGGATGCGTCTTAATAATGGCAAACTCCTCGGCCGACAAACGTCCCGGTTTATCGAGCACCGCCAAAGGAAGAACCAGCTTGCCAATATCGTGCAGTAGTCCCGCTAAGATCAGGTTCCGCAATTCCGCCTCTTTATAGCCGCACCATTTGCCCAAGATTCCGGTCAGTACCGCCACATTTAAGGCGTGGTTAAACGTATGCTCGCTATGACAGCGTATGCCATGCAAATAATCCAACGCACCGATCGATTCCACCAAGAAATTGATTTTTTGATCGACAATCTCAAGAATTTCGACAATAGGAACCGATCTGTTTCTTTCCAACTGCCGAAACGTATAAGTTATCTTCTCAATTGTCTCCTTATAGCTGTTTACAAACTCCGTTCGCGCCTTATTTTCCGCAAGCTCTTGCCGCCGCGCCGCCGCTTCGGCATCATCTACGCGAACATACGCGCCCCAATTGCCAAGCCTTTCGATCTGCGCCTGGTCAAGCACGGCCCCTTTAGCCAGTAATTTCACCAAACCTTCCGCATCGACCATATCATTTTCGATGCACATGCCCGGCACCAAATCTTTTGTTGAAATCAAATTCATTCATTGTCCTCCCGTTGTCGCAACAAACATCAATCATGAATCCATTTCACGGTTATAACAACCGTTCTCTATTGCCGCCTATCCTCTTACTTTCCCACGATCGTATCTCCACATATTTGAGTTCTTTGCGGAACATGCTTTTCGAGACATAGGTCTTCCGGTACAGCTTGCATGCGAATAATCCCGCCAAAATGCTTCCTAATACTGTGACATATAAATCAATTGTAATCTCCATCTAAACCTCCCTATGGTGTGAAGCCCCTGATAGATTCCTTTCACGCTTCCATGCGCAAAATCTGAACTGCTTTTTCCACCTGCTCTTCTAATTTCTCAACATGTTCCGCTATGGAGCGTTCGCCCCGTTGACGATACGTAATCCCCGTCGCCTGAATGATAATCCGTAATTCTTCCAACTCCTTGCGTTTTTTTTCAACCGCCTTGAATACTTCGAGCATGAATTCTCCTCCGTCTATCTATAAACACGAATGGCATCCGTCCGACTACAGACTGATGCCAATGATGTACAGTTTATTACAAACCGGCAACTTGGCAGTCATAGACCCTCGTCCTTAGACCCATAGCTTTGCGTCCCTATCTTTCAACAGGTTTGCCTTATTCATTTTTATATCCACCATAGCTTAGTGAAAAGCAGGACTAAATACCCTTAACATAAAATGTCAACATTTATTATTGCGAAAAAAATGACGGCTTCTTTACCGTCTTTTTTATTTGCCAAAAACACCAATATATACAATCTATCACAAATCGTCGCAAATGTTAACTATCTATTTAAATGAAGTTCATTATCTAATTGGATAGTTAGGCATTCGCCCCTTCTTTTCTTTAACACTTTTGCCGAAAAAAGTATGCTCGACATTGCTTTGATCTTTTTCTTCTGCGTGAGACAGTAGATCAGAATGGCAACAGCTGCCCGTTTTGACACCATCGATTGAAGCAAAAGGACAAGGAGTTGTCGAGAGACCACTCCTTGTCCTTTGTCTTTCCTTTAATCCAGCGTATCCGATGCGAAAGCGCTTTTTCCCTCGTAACGGTTGTAATGCACGTCTTCGCTTACAAGATAATCATAAATTTCCTTTACGATCGGAATTCCGTTGCGCTCATATTCCAGCGCTTTCTTCTCGGAAGATTCACCGGGAACCAACACCCTGTCGAACCCTTCCGCGGGGCGGAGTTCATGAATTTCTCCCACCATCTTACTTACATTGTTCTTGAAGGTGTCGAGCGTCGTGAAATAATCCGGATTAATGACCAGATGAATTTGCCCCAGCTCGCGTCCGGCGGAAAGGTCGGCGTACATCGAGCTTACATGACCGCCAAATGGAACGCCGAGCAAAGAACCGCACAAAATATCCACCATCATCATCAAGCCGTAGCCTTTTGAACCGGCAATGGCCAAAAGACCGCCTACCGCAAATGGATCGGTCGTAGGACGTCCGTTCTTATCTACCGCCCAGGTTTCAGGGATCGGCTTGTTTTTCGCTCTGGCATCCAACACTTTGCCCCATGCGCCGACGGTAGTCGCCATATCAAAGACAATCGGCGAACGCCCCGCGCAAGGTGCGGCAAAACCGATCGGGTTTGTGCCAAAATAAGGATCGGCGGAGCCATAAGGCACGACCATCGGATCGGACTGGCACATCGACATCGCAATCATGTTTTCATCGGTAGCCATGCGCAGGAAATAAGAAAGGGTTCCGCAATGTCCCAGTTCGCGCATGCCGACAAAACCAATGCCGTTCTCTTTCGCCATTTTTATCGCTTCGATCATGCCGTTTTTCGCCACGACCATGCCGACTGCATTATCGCCTTCGTAGATGCCGGTACAAGGTCCTGTTTTTCTGAAAGAAAAATTCGGTTTCGCGTTGCTGCCGCCTTTTGCGATCCGTTCCGAATAATACTCCACACGCACTGCGCCATGCGAATGCACGCCGCGGCTGTCTGCATAGCTCAAATGGTTCGCCACTTCCTGCGCATGATCATCCGGCAAACCCGCCTTCATCAACTTATTTTTAATCAACTGATGCAACTCCGCTTTTTTTACGACGATCATTTCCTGACTACTCATAGTAAAGGCCCCCTCTTATTCTCATTTCGTTTTTCAAATCCAGCCTACTGAACTTTAGCGTTTCTCTTTTTTTCCTGCATACTCGGTATGCAAAAGCTGATGTGCAAGCGGTGAATTGGCCGCACCGTAAAACTCATCATAGAGCCGTAAAACATCGGGATTCTCTTGCGATTTACGATATTTCGACGTTTTATCGATATCGACGAGAACCTGTTGCCGTTCTGCCATTACACCAGCTTTTTCCGGCACCGGATGACCGGCGCCGCAGATGCATCCGCCAGGACAGGCCATCACTTCGATCAGGTCATACCCGGCATCGACGCCTTGGATAATTTTTTCGATAATCGGCTCCGCATTATGAAGTCCGCTGACGACCGCTACGCGAATCGTTTTGCCGGCCGCTTCAATGGTCGCTTCTTTTATGCCGTTAAAACCTCTGATCTCCTGAAATTCGAGTTGTTCCTCGCGCACTTCACCGGTCACTTTTTCAACCGCCATGCGCAGCGCCGCTTCGGCAACACCGCCGGAAGCGCCAAAGAGAACGCCCGCTCCGGAAACACGCTTATACGGCTCATCAAATTGCGACGGCGCAATATCTGCTGCTGCGATGCGTTTGAGTTCCAGCATCTCCAGCATCTCACTCGAGGTAAGCACCGCATCCACGTCGCGAATCCCATCCGGCGCAAATTCCGGACGTGCCGCTTCATATTTTTTTGCGATGCAGGGAACAATCGAAACTACATACAACTCTTTTTTATCGACTCCAGCCATTTTCGCAAAATGATTTTTTACGGTGGCTCCCATCATTTGCTGCGGCGACTTACAGGTCGAAAGATGCGGAATCAACTCCGGATAACGCCGTTCCACAAAGTTGACCCAGCCGGGACAACACGAAGTAAATTGCGGCATAACGCCTGTCTTCTCCACCCGCCCCAAAAACTCCATCGTCTCTTCAACAATGGTCAGATCGGCAGCAAAAGTAAAGTCAAAGACCTTATCAAAATCCAGCGTTTTGAGAATCCCTGCCATAAAAGCAGCCGCCGCATCAAAAGGAACGGCAAAATGTGAGGAAACCACGCTTCGCACCGCAGGTGCCACAAAACCGATCACCATCTTATTCGGATCATTGATCGCGCGGAACACCTTTCCTTTTTCACTGCGAATATCGAGCGCACCGCACGGACAGGCGTTAACGCACTGGCCGCAGCTGACGCAGTCCGTTTCCGACAATGGCTGGCCGCTTTTCGTTCCTACGAGCTGTCTTCCCTGTTGGATCTGATAAGCAAGAACGTCCGGCCCTTCAATCTCAGCGCATGCCGAAATGCAGCGCCCGCAGGAGATGCACTTATTGTGATCCCTTACGATAAACGGATGATCTTCCACAATCGGAATAAATGGACGTTCATGAAACGGTTCTTTGTATTCGAGCCCGTGACAAGTGGCCTCTTTTCGCAAATCACAGCCGTAGCGTTCCGCGCAACCGCATTTCAAGCAACGCGCCGCTTCCAGCCTTGCCGCACTTTCGTCATAGCCCAGCTCCACTTCCGAAAAACCGCCTTTGCGCTGCGCAAGTTCGATTGTCGGCATGGCAGAGCGCGCGATTTTCGGCAGCGTCTCAAATTCCCATTTCGGCAGATCTTCCATCGATCCCCGGCTGCAGCTATAGTCCCTGTTGTATTCTTTGATATAGCCCTTCATCAAAAAACTGTCCATAGCTTCCGCAGCATGGCGTCCCGCAGCCACCGCCTGAATCACCGTCGCAGGGCCCGTGACGCAATCACCGCCCGCGAACACATTCAGTTCCGAAGTTTGAAAGCTTCTTCCGTTGATTTCGATATCGCCCCATTTGTTGAGCTTTACCGGAAGGTCATTATAGAGAAATTGCGTATTCGTACTTTGTCCGATAGCCCCGATGATGACATCTGCTTCAATGATCTCATCACTGCCTTCAATCGGCACCGGTCTGCGTCGCCCGGAACGATCCGGTTCACCCAATTTCATTTTGATGCAATGGAGCCTTTTTTTCGTGCCCGCTTCCGTAATTTTATTCGGCGCCATCAAAAAGAGCATTTCCACGCCTTCCCGCAACGCTTCTTCGACTTCATTCGATTCCGCAGGCATTTCTTCCCGTGTGCGCCGATAAATCAGCTTGACGGACTGCGCCCCTTTGCGCAGTGCGGTACGCGCGCAGTCAATCGCCGTATTGCCGCCGCCGATGACAGCGACGTCCTCGGAAGGTTTTACCTCGCCGCCCTTGATTATATGCTCGAGATACTCGATTCCAAGCCAGACGCCATCAAGATTTTCTCCTTCCACCTGCATCGGCGTCGCGCGCCAGGAACCGATTGCCATATATACGGCATCAAAATCCTCGCTCAGTTCTTCCAGACGGATATGCGTGCCAAGCGTTTTTCCCGTCATGATCTTCACGCCAAGATTCTTAATGCTGTCGATTTCCTTGTCTAACGTCGCCTTAGGCAGACGATATTCCGGAATACCGTATCGCATCATGCCGCCCGCGTGCGGCTGGCGTTCAAACACCGTCACATCGTGACCGTTGACCGCGCTATAATACGCAGCGGAAAGTCCCGATGGCCCAGCGCCGACAATCGCAATCTTTTTGCCGCTCTTTTCTTTTTTAACAGGAAGCCAGGCTGCCTCAGCCGCCAGATCTAAGTCTGCCACAAAGCGTTTGACATGATTGATCGCCACCGGTGAATCGACCTGACTGCGACGGCACTGCGCCTCACAGGGATGGGGACAAACGCGACCGCACACGACCGGAAACGGATTGCTGTCCTTGATGACCTGTAGCGCCGCGGAAAAGTTTCCGTTCGCCGCATGCCGCAGATAAAGTTGGATGTCGATATTAGCCGGACAGGTCATTACGCAAGGCGCGACGCAATCTGCATTGTGATCGGAAAGAATCTGTTCAAGACGTACTTTTCGATAGCTTTCCAGTTTGTGACTGTTCGTAACAATCTTCATGCCTGCTTTAATCGGCGTCTGGCAGGACTTCACATCCCTCACAAAATGATCTTCCTCAATTTCAACCACGCACAAACCGCAATTGCCGTTCGACCGTTCCAGCCGGATATCGTAGCAAAGATGCGGGATGTGAATGTCTTCCTGTTGCAGAGCCTGTAAAACCGTCAGATGATTATACACTTCCACTTCGCGTCCGTTTACCAAGACCTTAATCCGTTCATTGCTTGCTAACTGATTCATTGGTCCTCCTAAAGTGCATAAGTTGGAGTTAATGAAAATAAACTGTGGCAGACGGGCAGGTCTGCGGCCGGCAGAAGCGGCCGCCTTATTTATCCGATTATCGTTCCCTGATCTTTCACGACTGCATTATATGCGTTTTCCAGAGAGGTGATAATCGCTTTTCTGCCGTTTCCGGCTTCAACAAACTTGATCGCCGCCTCAATCTTCGGCAGCATCGAACCCGGCGCAAAATGACCTTCTTTGCTATATTGCTTCGCCTCAGCAATACTGATGCGCTCCAGCCATTTTTGTTCCGGTTTGCCGAAGTGAATCGCAACACGCGGTACAGCCGTCAAAACGATAAACGAGTCCGCATCAATGACATCCGCCAGTTTAGCCGCGGCCTTATCCTTATCGATCACGGCGTCAACGCTGTGAAGCAAGCCGTCTTTGCAATATACCGGAATACCGCCCCCGCCGCAGGCAATTACGACATCGCCATTTTCCATCAGACAGCGGATCGTCCCTTTTTCTTTAATATCCACCGGTTCCGGCGAAGGGACTACGCGACGAAAACCTCTGCCGGAATCCTCGATAAACGTATAACCGCGTTCCTTGGCGATTGCGTTTGCTTCCTCTTCCGAGTAAAACAGACCGACCGGTTTTGTCGGCTCTTGAAAAGCCGGGTCGTCCTGTTTGACAATCACCTGCGTAATGGCAGCGGATACGTGCGTTGCCATGCCCTGCTCCAAAAATGTGTTTTGCAGCGCATTTTGCAAATGAAAACCGATATACCCCTGGCTCATCGCACAGCATTCCGCAAACGGCATCACGGAAACATTGGCATTTTCTTTATATGCAAGCTCAAAGGCCAAATTGATCATCCCGACTTGCGGTCCGTTGCCGTGGACGATTACGATGCGGTAGCCGTCTTTGACCAGTTGCACAATGTGGCGGGCAGCAGCCGAAACTGCTTCCTTCTGCTCATCGGGAGTATTTCCAAGCGCATTTCCTCCTAAGGCGATGACCAATTGTTTGTTCATTTTCATACCCCTCTTTGTTTCGTTATGAGCAGCCTATCCTCTTCATGCGCGGCAAGATCAAAGACTCACATCGCGGTTGCAATCCTTGGAATACACATAGGCGAAGTTTTCCTCGCGGCCTACCGCATAGCAGGCCTGCGGGCAATACGCGCCCATGAAAAGGTAATCTCCTTTTTGCACCGGAATCCAATCGTTATCGAGATTGTACATCCCCTGTCCGCTCAGGCAATATGCGCCATGTTCCTGGATATGCGTTTCGATATAGCCGTGCGATGCGCCCGGTTTGAAGCTAAGGATATGGAAATTGCAGTCAAATGCCAGGTCTTTCGGCAAAAAGTCTTTTACCAAAACATCTTCCATGCCTTCGTATATCGACCATTCCATCGCTTCCGTATTCCCGGTGACGACATACGGTTCAAAGCCTTCCAGCCGATTATAGATTCGCTTGTACAGGAACGCTCTCGTTTCTTTTTTGCTTTCGTTGTGGAAATACAGTTTCGTTCCCGGCGGGCAGTAGACAAAACCGCCTTTTTCGAGCGAACACTTTTTTTCCCCCGCTTTGATTGTAAGCTCGCCCTCGATCAAATAGAGCAGCGTTTCTTCATCGGCAACGCCGAAGCCGCTTTCGTTCTTGCCGCCTACATGGATGGTCAGCAGATAGTCGACAAAGCTGGCGCCGAGTTTCGGCGAAGCGAGAATCGTGATATCGCAATTCTCAAAACCGGGAATGACATTCTTAACCAACCCGTCCGGTTCGATCAGCGCATAGTTTCCTCTTTTGATGATCGAACGGTTGCTCAAAAGACCGTTTCTGTATCCGGTAACCTGATTCAGATAGCTCATGCTTACGCACCTGCCTTTTCTAACGATTTCGCGCTCTTGGCATTTGTCAGATAGAAGACCAGCGCACCCACCAGCAAGAGCGCCGCGCCCAAATAAAAGCCCCAGACGCCTGAACCGGTTTTATCGATGATGTAGCCCGTAAGAGCCGGAGCCACGACTGACGAAGACATCCCGAAGAAGTTAAACGTTCCCAGCGTCGTAGCCATCGTCTTCTTATCCGCCTGGTCGGAGACATAGGAGATCAGAACCGGATCGACGGCCATTTTACCCAAGAATCCATAGAGCAGTAAGACAATAACAAGGCTGGTCGTATCGGGTACAAACATGGAAACGGCAATCAGCATAAAGGCGGCAATCTCAAGGAAAAGGATGATCTTTGCTTTCTTGTCGCGCTTCTTGTCGGACATTCTGGCAAAATACAACGCCCCAGGTACAGCCGTAACCGCAATCATCGATACCGTAAGTCCGATCATCCCGCCCTTGATGGCGCGTTCCGCTTCAAGGAACTTCGGCAACCAGGTCACGATCATATAATACGCATAGCAGGTCGTGAAATAGAGCAGGTAGCAAGTCAGCAGAGACGGACGGAACATCGATCCTTTTGATGTTTCGACGACGTCCGCCGCAGCCGCTTTGTCGGCGGCGTCCTTAGCAGCAGGGGCAACCTTGCTGGGCTCAATGATGACAAAGAAGAACCAGAGAACGAGAAAAACCAACAGGCAACCGGAAACGATAACCATCGTCTGCCACGGCAGACCCATTGTCTTAACAAAGTAGCTGGATCCGGTCATACCAAGAATCATCCCCAGCGCCGAACCGCTGTTGACGATAGCCGTTTGCAGCCCTTTCTTCTCGGGCGGAACATGTTGCGACGTCAACGAGTAGGCCGAGCCGTAATACGTGCCGCAACCGACGCCCGCCAAAACCGCACCGATATAAATCGGCATGATCGATGTGGCGGAAGCGATGCTGAAAACACCGGCGGCAAAGATAATAAAGCCCGGTATCAACACTTTCTTCTGACCAAACCGATCGACTAAGAAGCCGGATGGAATCTGCAAAGCCGTATAACCAAAGAAATAACACGAAGCGATAATGCCCATGGCCGCATTCGTTTGCGGTCCGATCGTTGCTTGAATCTCAGGATAAATCGGCGACAGCATCGCCCGATACACCCAAATGATGGTCCATCCCATACAGAACGTAAAGACAAGGCGTTTCCAATAATTCTCCGGATATCCTGCTAACGCTTTTGTGCTCATAATAAACATCCTTTCATCATTTCATTAATAGGCGAATTCATGCAGCGTATAGGCGAGCGCCCTGATTCCCTCACGCAGATCTTCCACTTTGGTATCTTCCGCCGGATTATGGCTGATCCCCTTGATGCTCGGCACAAAGATCATTCCCGTCGGAACGCGCGGCGCAAAAATTTGCGAGTCGTGACCGGCGCCGCTGTGCATGAGCTTATAATTCAGGTTTTTACTCCGACAGACGTTTTCAATAGTCTCTACCACTTTCGCATCCATCAACACCGGCTTCTCATTCATCCAATTGTCAATTTCAATCGAAATGCCATAGCGCTCAGCTATTTTCCTCATATCGTTTTCAAGACCGAGTGTGAATTCTTGTAAGAAAGCAGCGTCCGTATGGCGGCAATCCATTGTGAACAAAGTTTCGCCGGGTACGACATTGACCGTGTTGGGACTGGGAACGACTTTGCCGAACGTGAGAACAAGCGGATCACCGGCAGCTTTCGCCTTATCAATGGACTGCGTGATGATGCGGGCCATGCATTCGACGGTGTCTTTGCGATAACGCATCAACGTCGTCCCCGCATGGTTGGCCTCGCCTTTCAACGTTATATTGTAACGTTTTTGTCCGACGATCGAATTTACGACGCCAACTGTGAACTGCTCTTCCTCGAGAAAATTCCCCTGCTCGATATGCAGTTCAATGAAAGCCTCTATATCCGTCCGTTCCTGATGCGCTTCGCTAAAGTCAAAGCCCGCTTTCTGCATAGCCTCGACAAAACCGATCCCATCCGCATCCTTAATCGCTGCGACGTCTTCTTTTTTCGCCAGACCAAAGATGTTCTTGCTGCCCCAGAAAACATAAGGAAAACGTGAACCTTCTTCTTCCGCCATCGAAATAATCTGGATGCTCTTTTTCGGTTTCCCATAGACTTCAAGCAGCTTTTTCACAGCCAGGTAGCCGCCGAAAATACCAAGCTGCCCATCCAGTTTTCCGCCTCGGACCACGGTGTCGACGTGCGACCCAGTCGCAATCGTCTTCTCCGGCATTTCGCTCCCTTCCAGCGTACCGTACAAATTGCCGATCGCATCAAAATGGCAGCGCATACCCAGCGCTTCAAAGCGTTCTTTCAGCTTCGTTTGCGCGGTCAACCAGCTTGGCGAATAAAGCAGTCTCGTCGTCCCAGGCCCCTCGCCGTCACTGATCGAAGCCAGCCAATCCATCGTCTCTTGGATTTCATTCAACGTCATCTCCATCATAAGCCCTCCTATTCCTTCGCTAAAAACTGCAACCCGAGAAAAAGTCCGAATAACGTGTCACTGCCGGATGTATGGCCCAGCCGTTTTATTTCTTCCAGCGTTTCCTCTATGATCTGATTCTTTTCCTCATCCAGCGCATTGATAAGTGTGATAAAAGGTTCGCTTGCATAGCCTTGCAGCAAGGCCGTCAAATAGGCCAAACTGACCGATGTCGTTCGTTTCTTCGCAACCTCCTTCTCAAGACTGTTCCTCCAGACGGCAAAGTCGCCAAACAGCTGCAGCGCCAAGGTAAATCCGGTTAAAATATCATCTCCGCTCGGCGTCAGCCCTTTTCCCCTGCCGATGAAAAATGCGATTAGCTGCCCGTTCATTTGCGCATCGGATTTATCAGACTGCAAAAGCAGCGTGACAGATTCGCTTGTTTTTTCATCCAATGCGATTCCGATGCACGATTCCCATTCACAGTCTTCCAACCGTCTATACAAAAAACTGTCGGTTATTTTTTTTCTGGATAACGCGGTTGCTCTGAGCTTCAAATCAATCTCTTTCAAGTTTCCATACGCAACAGGCATTTCGCCTTGGATGCTATAAAAGAGCAAAGCATCGTCTTTGTTGATGACGATATCGTCAATGCGTACAGCCGCAAGCAGTCGGGTCATTTTTTCTTCTTCTATATTCAGGCCCATCGCGGAGAGAGGCGCTTTATCAACGCCGAGGTGAATCAAACAATCCGTAAACTCCAGATTGATCCCACGCTTGAATTTGCTGTGAACTCGCCCCGCATAACGCCCGTTCAGGCAACGAGGCAAGAAACTGCTCTTCCTCTCTCCATTTTCAGCCTTCATTTTATTCCACTTCCAAGCCTAATTTTTTCGCATAAGCCGACAGCGCCTTTTCAAAGCACGCGAGCGGCGCGCGGACCGTACCGGCTCCGATCTGACCTACGCCGGCATTCTTATGCGCGATCCCCGTATTGATCAGCGGCGTGATTCCGGTCTCGACAACCTTTCGCGCGTCAATGCCCAGACACGCGCCTTTGAAGTCCCAGGTCGGGATACTCCAGTTGGAATTGTTCGCAATGCAGATTTCATCCATTTCATTCGATACCTGCAGCGCATCGTCAAAGCCGCCTGCACCGACAAATCGAGTGACGCCCGGCGCTGCGATCATCGCCATGCCGCCGACGCCTACCGTCTCCGTTATCGCGCTGTCGCCGATATCCGGATTGGCATCGCTTTCCGAATACCCCGTAAAGTACAAACCGTTCGGCGTATTCGCCGGCGCTGTGAACCATTCGTCGCCCATGCCGCTGATTCGTACGCCGAACTCGCGTCCGTTTCTTGCCATGGTCGTAACCACCGTGCCGCTTTTGATTTTTCTCGCGCAATCGACCATCGATTTGCCGGCGGCCATCATGATATTCAGGAAAAACTGATCTGTATCCGCCAAAAATTTGATGACGCTGTATTTTTCTTTCTCATCAATCGTCAATTCTGTGATCAGCGGCGTGATTTCTTTCAGGAAATTAAGCGTCGCGGCAATGTTCCTCTGGTGGAATTCATCGCCCATGGTAATCGCCTTGGCAATGACCACATTTAAGTTCAGTCCGCCTTCCTTGCGCTTCAACGCTTTCGACAACACCGGGCCAAGCGTATCCTTCATCCAGTGCAGGCGGGTAATGACTTCTTCCGAATAAGCGCCGAAACGCAGCACTTTGCCGATCCCTTCATTCATGATGCAGTAGGCTACCGAACCATCGAGCTTGTTTTCCACGACCAAAACCGGCATGTTGCCTGAGGTGATGCCGCCCATCGGCCCTACCGCATTGGCATGATGGCAGGGCATGAATTTCACTTCGCCCTTTTCCAATAAGCAGCGTGCCTGCACTTCATCCGCAGCCCAACCTTCAAATAAAACCGCTCCGATACAGGAACCTTGCATCGGCCCCGTCATGTCTTTGAATTCGATAGGCGGTCCGGCATGCAGCAGCACCTTGCCGTTCAAAACCTCCACCACGGATTTCGCCGGAACGACATCCATCAAGAACGGCTGCGAATTCTTCAGCTGTTCGACCACCTGACTATTGGCCGCTTCCAGCTCTTCCCTGTTCGAAAGCAGCTGCAACAGTTTGATCATTTTTTTATTGCCGCCTGCCGCCGGTTTCCAGGTGTACTGCACCGCACTGCCGCCGTATGCCAGAATCGACTCGGTGAAACTGCCCAAGCCAATGTTGATGATGCGCGGTTTCGAATGCAAAAGATCCATCACGCTCTCGCTCAGCTTCGGCAACGCTTTTTTAGCCGCTTTTCGTTCCGTTACATATTTATCGCTTTCTTTACAGACAATGCCTTTCAATTTAAGAGCAAGGCGCACCGCTTTCGCGTTGCTTTCTTCCACCAGCACGCCGCATTCTCTCAGCGTCTTTATCGCGGCACCATAGTCTTGCGGATCACTTTGCGTTCCGCATACCGTTGCCACGAAATACAAGTCCCGTCCCGCTCTTTTCGCCGTTTCTTTGCTTTCCTTGATAACGTCGCGCAACGCGCCTGCCATATCCGGATGCGAACCGTAGCCGTGCACGCAGTCCAGCAGGATGACTCCGGTATTTTCGTCGCTTGCATACTCTTTAATCTTCTTGATTCGAACTTCCGGATCGATCATCGGATGCGGTTTTCCTTGCGTGTAAATATCATCGCCCAGATCGATCACTTCGTAACCGTTCGCATTCAGGATATATCCTTCCTGCTTAATCAGCTTGCCAAGGCCAAGCGCTTCGGCAATCAGCATGCCCGCTTCCGCTGCCAGCGTACCGCCGGAATACAAGCCCTTGACCGTCTTATGCATCGGCAGCGTCGTCGTCGGTTCAAATGTCGCTGTTTCCAGATAATTCGCTTTCACAGGACGATTGTTTGCCAGATCGACTGCGATCATGGCCGTTTCCTCCAGCGTATGCGCCAGGTAGACATTGCCTTCGTGGCCTTCCGGCTTTTCACCTAAGAAGATCGCCACAACCGGTTTGGAAAGACTGTGCAAGAGCTCGACGATCTCATCTCTGACCTTCGGCGCCGGCGGCTTTGAAATCACGACAATTACGTCCGTCGCGTCGTGATATTCAAGACCTAAAATCGCATCGCGCACCGTTATACCGTTGACTTCTTCACTCAAATCACGTCCGCCGGTCCCGATTGCATGGACAACGCCGCCGCCAAGTCGGTCGATGATTGTCGTGACTTCCTGAATTCCGGTACCGGAAGCGCCGACGATCCCGATGTTGCCAGGCCGTACAACATTGGTAAACGCAATCGGGATGCTGGAGATAATGCCAGTACCGCAATCCGGCCCCATCAGCAGCAAGCCCTTTTCATGCGCTTTTCGTTTAAGCCGCACTTCCTCTTCCAGCGCAATATTGTCACTAAAAGAAAACACGTTCATTCCCTTATCCAAAGCTTTCTCGATTTCTCCGGCAGCGTATTCGCCGGGTATCGAAAAAAGAGCTAAGTTGGCATCCGGCATTTCAGCCAGCGCGGCGTCAAGGCTGGTCACGCTTTGCGTTTTCTCTTTTTTGCTCTTGACCGCCAGATCATTTAAAAAGACCTCGGTCGCGCTGAGCACTTTTTCAATGACGCTTTCATCCGTTGCCTCAAGCACGATGATCATATCGCTCGGCGTCGCCGTTTCGCCTTCCGGCGTAAAGAGGCCGCTATTCTTAAGGATATCCTTATTCGCATCCGTCCCCATCATGATCGAACACTTCGTTATACCGGCAAGAGTATTGATCGAGTTGGTAAGCAGCATAAGATTAATAGAATCCTGATAACTATTTTTCTTAATTACCGTATATAGCATTTCAATTCCCCTTTACGTGTGTTAATATTTTGTTAATTGTGAATTCACCGTCATTATACCACTGTTTTTTTGCATTATCATTGGTATGAAATTATACAAAATCGCGTTTTTTTTAGACATAAAGGATAAAGGAGCAAGACTTTGAACATCAAAGATATATTGAAGATCCCCTCGCTTTGCGACGCGAAACTAATCGCCGGCAAGAACGGGATTCTTAATGAAATCAGCAGCGTCAATATCCTCGAAGCGACCGACATCGCAAACTGGGGACGCTCCGGCGAAGTGCTGCTCACCAGTTTTTTCGCATTGCAAAATCTGGATGAGCAGGAACTGGATGTGTTCTTCGAAAAGCTGCACAGCGTCGGAATCAGCGCGATCATCCTAAAGATCGACCGGCTGGTTCCTCAGATTCCAGGGCGGATGATCGAGCTTTGCGACAAATATCTGATCCCGCTCATTCAAATCGGCAAGGACGTGAAATACGAGGCCATCATTCTGGCCATCTTAGGCCCGATCATCAACAACAATATGAATCTGCTGAACAAATACTATGAAGTGCACAGCGAGTTGACGAGCCTCGCGCTGAAGATGCCTTCCCTGAATACCATCCTTGGCGAATTCAAAAAAATGATCCAACGCGATGTAAGTCTCATCAATGCAACGAAGGGAACGGAAGTCGCCACCACGCCTGCCCTTTGCGACGTGACCCTGCTTGGCGTCAGCGATGTTTCAACGGAAAAATATGCGCATTTCAAATACGAGCGCCGGACTGTCGTTTACAACGGCCTCGTTCCCGAAACGAAAGGAACCCAACTTCGCGTTCACATCCCCCACCTCGGCTATGACGACTACGAGCTTGTCATCCACGAACTGCCGGAGAAAATCGGTCCGGAAGACTTCATGATCATCGAAAATGCCGTAAAGTTCTTGCAGATGGAGCTATTGAAAAACTACGTAATCTCGCAAAACTTATTCCAACAGAAAAACAACATCATCGGCGATTTATTAAACGACCGGCTCTACGAGGAAAAAGACATCGACGAAGTTCTCGAATCTCTTGGCATCAACAAGCACAAATACTATCAAGTCATGCTGATCAAGCTGTACCCGCAAGACGAACACAAGCATCTGGACAAAAACATCCTGCCGCAAGCCTTACGTCACCTGCGACTCAAGTTCAAATCCATCTTTAAAGATATTGTTTTCCTCGAAAAGCTCGATGTCGTCGCATTCATCCTTAACTTTGGCGCTAACCAGCCCAGCCTTGCTGTAGACGCAATCGAAAAGGCAATGAACAGCCTGACGGAAAACAATCTCTTCAAAGATCTGTATTACCATGTCAGCATCAGCTCGCACGTGGAAAAACTAAGCATCCCCCGTGCAAACCGCGAAGTTCTGGACACGCAAAAAGTGCTGCGCTTATTTCACAATGCAAACACCATCCTGCCGTACGAAGAACTCGGCATTTACAAACTCTTCTTAGATTCCAACAACCTAAACGATCTTACAAAATTCATCTCGCCCAAAATCGCCGCGTTCGGACGCGAATACCCGCAGCTCTTCGAAACGCTAAAAACATTTCTGGACACAAACCAAAGTTATAATCACACCGCGGAAAAACTTTTCCTCCATCCCAAAACAGTACGCTATCGCATTGAAAAAATAAAAAGCATTCTTACGCTTGATTTCAGCAATTCAGAAGAACTGCTTCAAATTCAAATCGCAACCCGCTTGTTCAAATTGATCGATGGGAGAAAACTCAATGAATGACGCAGAATCATTCTGCTTTACGACGAAAGAAAATATCCGGTTGACCTTCGAATTGCACCGGGCCAAGAGTAAACGAAAAAACATAACCGTTCTTTATTTTCACGGCGGCGGTTTGCTCTACGGAACACGAGACGATCTTCCCACCCCCTACCTTCAGCAATTTTTAGCAGCAGGCTATGACTTTCTCGCGCTCGATTATCCCTTAGCGCCCGAAGCGCCGCTGCCTTTGATCCTGCGCTCCGCCTTTGAAGCGCTGTCTTTTTATTTTGCAAACCGGCAGGACGGATTCAATCTGCAGAACGAACGTTATATCCTGTTCGGCCGTTCGGCCGGCGCTTACCTCTCCTTGATGCTCTGTGCGTTGCTGCTAAAAAACAAAACAACTCCGCCGCTCGCCGTCATCAGCCTCTACGGCTATGCCAGACTCGACGAGCCGCAATTCGCTGCGCCCAGCAAATTTTACAACAAACTGCCGCCCGTCCCCGACGAAACCATCGCCAAAATCGTTCTTGGCGCGCCGCAGACCTACGGCCCCATCGCGCTGCGCTTTTCGCTCTACATAAAAGCAAGGCAGGACGGAACGTGGCTCAAGCAACTCTGCGGCGACGAAAATCCCGCGAACTATTCGCTGGACGAAGCAACACTGGCGGTCTTTCCGCCGACCTTCTTGGCGGCGGCAACGCTGGACCCCGATGTGCCTTACCGGATGTCAAAGACCCTCAGCAAACAGATTCCAAACGCCCGCCTCCTCACGCTCTACCGCGAAGCGCATGACTTCGACCGGGACACCAGCGATGAATCCGGCCGCTTTGTTTACGAAGAAATCCTCAGCTGGTTAGACGATAAGGCGAACGCAGGCAATGAAACGCCTTAAAAAACAGACAGGAAAAGGCATCGGTCGCTACAGCTTCATACGAAAAAGGGACGGTCTCAAAAAACTCTTTTGAGACCGTCCCCTTTTTTTATCACAGACGGAACTTATTCACTTCATCCTGCAAATTTTGCGCCGACTGCAACAGCACCTGACTGGCGGAAGCAATCTCTTGCATCGAAGCCGTCTGTTCCTGCGTCGCCGCCGAAACCGTGTCCGCTTCTTCCGCCACTTTTCTGCTCATCGCATCAATCTCTTTCATTGCGGCGATGATCTGTTCGCTGCCGCTTACGGTTTGCGCGATATCCGCCGTGACATCATTCATTTTAACGGAAACATCCGTAACCACGGCAGTGATTTCTTCAAAGACCTGCCCCGTGGTATGGATGACCGCCGCACCCATTTCCACTTCTTTCGTGCCGTCGCTCATCGCGCTGACCGCCATATCAGTATCGGTCCGGATCTCAGCAATCAATGCGGCGATTTGTTTGGCCGCTTCCTGCGATTGTTCCGCCAGCTTCCTTACTTCATCCGCCACGACCGCAAAGCCGCGCCCCTGCTCTCCGGCTCTGGCCGCTTCGATCGCCGCGTTGAGCGCCAACAGATTCGTCTGCCCGGCAATGCCGGAAATCGTATCGACGATCTGCCCGATCTCCTTCGAACGGTCGCCCAGTTTTGCCACAATCTGCGCAGAACTATTGACCGTCTGCTCGATTTTCGCCATCTGTCCTACCGCTTTGCTGATCGCGTCGCTGCCGTCGACCGCTTTCGCTGCGGCTTTTGCCGACTGCTTCGCAACCGCTTCATTATGCACCGCGACCTGTCCCATGCTTGCCGTCATTTTTTCTAAGACAGCGCTTGTGCCTTTCACCGAATTGCGCTGCCGTTCCATACTGCCTGCCACATCGGTAATCGCATCCGCCACCTGACAGGCCGCCTGCGAAGACTCGCCCGCGCTTGCCGAAAGCTGCTCGCTGGAAGCCGACAGATGATCGCCGGTTTGCTGTATCTGCCGCAGGAAACGGCGCAGCGCCGCGCTCATCTTATTGAAGCTCGCGCTCACCCTGCCCAATTCGTCCTGCGACGTGACCGGCACTTCCACCGTCAAATCGCCGTTGCAGATTCGTTCCGCAGCGTCGACCATCGCGACCAACGGCCGTCTGACGGAACCGATCACCAGATAAATCAGGATGCCGCCAACGACAAGGAATATCGCGATCACGCCCGCCGTCGTCAGCAAAATCGATCGGGTGCTGGCCGCCACTTCCGCTTCCGCCATCGTGCCCGCAATCAGCCAGCCAGTCATCTCATTCGTGGTAAAGAAGACGAGCTTCTTCTCGCCCTGGTATTCATAACGGATCGTACCGTTTTTCTGCTTGGCCATCTCCTCGATCAAAGCGTCTTCATTCTTCGTCCCCGGTTTTATCGTGGGATGCACCAGCATGTTGCGGTTTTTATCGACAATGAAGATATAGCCTTCCTTTCCGATCTTGATCTGGCTCGCGATATCGGTCAGCGCCTTGATCGACAAACTGACGGAGACGACGCCGTGATTATCGTCGGCCGTCTGCGCAACCGTCACCACCACCTGTCCGCTATTGGTCGAAACGTACGGATTGATCACCGTAGGCTTGCCTTTATTCTCGGATGACATCATATACCAGGGGCGTTTTCGCGGATCATAGCCTGCCGGATTCACCGCACTTTTAGGCGAATTGATGTAAACGCCTTTATCGGTTCCCACCGCCGCCAATTCCACTTCGGGATTCTTCGCTCTGTACGCATCCAGCATCGCGCGGACAAAAGCGTCCTCATCGCCTTGGACAGGCCCGATCGCGCCCAGCGGCAAACGGTTGGCCAAAAAATCCACTTCTTTCTTCGTGCCGCCGATCATTTGATCCAGCGTGTGATTGAGCATGACGACATTGCCATTGGCGTTTTCCAGCATCGCCTGCTCCACTTTGTCGTATGCCGTTTTATAGGAGAACCAACCGATGCATACGCTGGGAATGAGTAAAATCGTGATGAACGAGAGAATCAATTTTTGCGTAAGACCCAAACTACGTTTATTCATCTCTGTTTCTGCCCCCTTTTCATTGTTCAGTAAAACGCATCTGCAAAGAGAGTCTACTGCATCAACTTAAGAAAAAGAAACAGATTTGGCACTAGCTCTTTTCTACGTCACGACAACAAAACCTTCTCGAAACTTCAACCCTTTTTCATTTTTCTGTCTTTTGTCGCTTTTGGATAAAAAGAGGGTGTGTTTTTATCCAAAAGCCGCGAAGACTTATGCAGACAAAGCGTTTATAATTTTACATGTGTACAGTAGCATCTGCAAAAAGATCGTTTTTCTATTGCATTTTTTTCGAACAAGAAATAAGATAATTCACATTAAACAAAAACCTATGCCGCCTGGCATAGGTTTTTGGAGAATATGGAATATCGCGCAAGTGAAGAAGAAAGGACACACGCTCATGTATAAAGAACTGAACGCCACCTTACGAACCATTATGACGCCAGGCCCTGTCGAAGTCGATCCGCGCGTTTTGCGCGCGATGTGCACGCCCATCTTAGGGCAATTCGATCCCGCCTTTACCACGCTTATGAACGAGACGATGGAAATGATCCGCCGTGTCTTCCAGACCGAAAACCAGTGGGCTTTTCCAATCGACGGCACATCGCGCGCCGGCATCGAAGCCGTCTTAGCGAGCCTGATCGAGCCCGGCGATCTCGTTTTCGTTCCCATCTACGGCCGCTTCGGCCATCTGCTGGTTGAAATCGCCCAGCGCTACGGCGCCAAGGTAGCTACCATCGAAACGGAATGGGGCAGCGTATTTGAGCCGCAAGTCGTCATAGATGAAATAAAAAGAGTCAAACCGAAAATCGTCGCAATGGTGCATGGCGAAACCTCCACCGGTTGCATGCAGCCGCTTAAAGAAATCGGCGCAGCCTGCCGCGCACAGGATGTTCTCTTTGTCGTCGATGCGGTCGCAACGCTCGGCGGCACGGAAGTCAAAGTCGACGAATGGAAAATCGACGCCGCGATCGGCGGTGCGCAAAAATGTCTCTCCGTGCCTTCCGGCATGGCGCCGATCACCTTCAATGCCCGCGTCGAAAAAATCCTCTTGCAGCGCAAGAAAATCGAACGCGGCCTGGCCGATCCCGCCACGTACGACGCGGAACAGGACCGCCTGATCCGGACAAATTACTTCGACCTTAGCCAACTGATGGATTACTGGAGTCCAGTCCGCCTGAACCATCATACCGAAGCAACCTCGATGCTGTATGCACTGCGCGAAGGTCTGCGCCTCGTCTTGGAAGAAGGACTGGAAGAACGGTTTGCCCGCCACAAGCTGCATGAAGCGGCGCTTACCGCCGGAATAAAAGCGATGGGCCTCAATCTATACGGCGACAGCGCCGCCAAACTGCCTGTCGTGACCGCGATTTCCATCCCGGACGGCATCGACGGCGAAGCCGTTCGCGCGATGCTCCTGAATGATTTCGAAATCGAAATCGCCAGTTCCTTCGGCCCTTTGAAAGGCAAGATCTGGCGCATCGGCAGCATGGGCTACAGCTGCAGACAAAAAAATATACTTCATGTGCTGAGCGCTCTCGAAGCCGTCCTCTACCGCCATCATGCCAAGATTTCCCTAGGTGATGCTGTTCAAGCCGCTTTAGACGTATACCACAAAAAGAATTAGGGGGAATTCACGTGACATCCCTGTCTACTTCTCCACAGCGTAAATTCCGTTGGAAAGTTCGCTATTCTGTGCTCAGCATCTTGTGGGTAAGTTGGTTATTCTCCTTTTTAGACCGAATGGTCGTAAGCATCGCGCTGCCCTTCATCGGGAAAGACTTTCAGCTCGATGCCGCTTCACAGGGAATCATCCTCAGCACCTTTTTCGCCGGTTATTCGCTTTTTCAAATCCCAGGCGGTCTGCTGGCCGATAAATTCGGCCCCAGGCGGGTCATGGCGCTCGCGATTGCCTGGTGGTCTGTTTTCACAAGCCTTACCGGCCTTGTCGTTTCCTATCCGCTTTTGCTGCTCTGCCGCTTCGTCTTCGGCGTCGGCGAAGGCTGTTTCCCCGGTTCTTCCTGGAAGACCATCGCAACCTATTTTCCTTCCAATGAACGGGCGACCGCGACCGCGATCCAGGCTTCGGTCAATACGCTGGGCCCGGCGCTGGCCTCCCTGATCGGCGCAAGCATCATCGCCGCCTTCGGCTGGCAGAGCGTATTCGTCACCTTAGGCCTGCCCGGCATCTTTATCGCCTTGCTGATTTGGTTCTACATCAAGGACAACCCCGCCCAGCATCCGCATATCAGCGCATCCGAACTGAGCGAGTTGGCCGAGTCGAACGCCGACAGCGCCGAGCAGACCAAGGAAATAAAGTTCAGCCAGTTCATCAAAAGTAAAATGATCTGGCAAATGGTTCTGATCTGGTTCCTGTTCGATATCACCTTTTGGGGCTTCATCTCCTGGCTGCCTTCGTATCTGATGAAAGTCAGAGGCTTTTCTCTGATCAAGACCGGCATCTACGGTTCGTTGCCGTTCTTCGTCGGCACGATCGGCATGCTGGCAGGCGGTTACCTCTCCGATCGTTTCAAGGGCTACCGGAAGTGGTTGTTCATTCCCAGTACGCTCTTATCTGCGGTGTTTCTCTACTTTACCTTCACGGTCACGTCTGCTTCCTTGGCAGTCGCCTTCCAATGCATTTCGGCTTTATTCCTCTTCCTGGCCTTCGCCGCTTTTTGGGGTCTGGTCATCGATTCCATTCCCCAGGAAATAATGGGCGCAAGTTCCGGCACCGTCAACTTCGGCGGCCAGGTAGCCGGTTTCATCTCCCCTTGGGTCATGGGCTACCTGATCGACTTGAACCACGGTTCCTTCGACATGGCATTCCTCTTTCTAATCGCCGCAGCTGTCGCTTCGGCTCTCGTGGCCTTGAAAGTGAAAAACAAAAGCTAAGCCTCTTGCTCTACTCATTTTTTATAACGAAACTTGCAATTATCGACAATTCGTCTCCCCTTCCTGGCAGGCGCGGTTTTCAAATGCTGAAAGCTGCGCCTGCTTTTTTTATGCCTTTTGTCGGTTGATGGTTTCGCTCAACGTGATTGCATGGCCCAGCAATTTGAATTTGGTCGTGCTTCGTCCATCGACACCTAGGCCCCTTGCGTCGCTGCGATTTTATCAGAACAAAAAATGTCCAGCGGGTCGGCCAAGGCTTGGCGTTCTGCAATCGCCGACATCCCCAGCATAAGGGCCATCCATGGTCAAACGCTATGCCATCCATGGCGCGTTTGACACTAAAAACATCCGGTTTCGTCGACCCTCTGCTGGCGTGCGACATCCCTGTCGCACGTCTCCGCTCTTTTGCCCGCCAAACCATGTCCTTCTCTCCTCGGACGTAACGTTCTGAAAAAACCGCAGCGACGGGGATCAGGAGGCCGCAAATCACGAAAAACGAATTACGACAAAAAAGAGGTAAACGGATTAACGTCCGCTCACCTCTTTTCTAGCGTTATTTTTCATAAGATCGAAGCATGAAAAACTGTCCCCGCGTCTCTTAGAGACCGCCATTTTTTTTATACCACGACTATTGCTATAAAATCACCATTCAATTGTTTCGCACAAACGCTTTTAGCTTATCTTCATACTTATTCATTGTAACCGAAATTAACTACACTTCATTTTCCTTTCTCCGCTTCCAATTCTGTGTAAAAAGAAGTTTCTCCTTTGAAAGTTGCAACACCTTACATGATTCGACCATTTTTACAGTTTCTTCGCTGTATGAGCTCAGCTTATCAATAGCAATAAAAATTTGTTTTTTTGATTCACTATAAATTTTAACTATATTCCCCATTGCAGTATTTTCAATGTTTTTAAGTAGAGGTAAGTCATGAGCAATCGCAGGCAGGCAAGTTAAACTCAACAATGCTAAATCAAATGTAATCAAATTTGCAAAAGCAGTTCCCGTTCCCGTATCACCATAAGTACTAAAAATATATTTATTACTATGAATGTTAATTTCCGGCGCACGTCGCGCATCTGGATAAATCGCCCTATTTAGTTCATGCATTTTACTATTGATTTGACTACACATATCATCAAGAATTTTCGCTTTTAAAGAATCCAAATTTCCCCTTGCGCTTTCTATATTATCATCCAAGGTTTCTTTCCTCTTAAAGTAACCGTTTTCATCATCCAATTGTTTTATTTGCGCTGCTAGCTCGACGACTTTATCAATTGCAAATTTAGGTGCATTTTTTATTGTCAATTTGGATTTAATTTCTTCATCAAGTCGAAAAATTTCTTTCTCAAGTTCCAATAATTGAATTTTAATCTCTTTTTCTGCGCCCTTTAATTCTTCTTTTAAAATTTTTGTAATAGATTCATGAAAAATATCTACTTTTCTTATTTCCTCAACATTAAAATCCGGAAAGTAATCAATTAACTTGTCAAGTTCCGGTTGAATATTTACATTCTTATTTTTGAGATTAATTTGAGTTCGATTTAATCTATTTTTTAAGACATTTACCTGGATCAACAACATACCTTTCTCTTTCTGAAGAGCTAAAACTTCGTTTGAAATTAAGGCTTCAAGACTTACAGATGTGCTTACAATTTCTGATTTCAAAGACTCTAATTGTTTTGTTAAATCTTCTAACTTTTTTTCATTTTTATTGAAAATTGTTCTTGTCATCCGTGGAATCAAATCTTGTTTTGCCGCCGCAATCAAGAGAGCACGTTCATCACTTAGTTTTTTGATTTGCTTTTCAAACTCTCTAATGATTTTATACTTATCAAAGAGCTTAATGAGTGCAATAATTGAATCGGCTGCTCCTTCTTTTTCAAAATATTGTATCGGCTTTCTTTCATTTAAATTTTCTTTCCCATAAACTCTGAAATAGCGCCCAATCATGTCTCTAAAAGATACATCTTCAAGTTCACAGGCATATTTTTCTTGCAATATACTGGTAAATTCTTCAACCTTAATGTCTTTCTCCACACTAAAATTCTGATTACAGACAGACACTTGTTTGTAATTACCAGTATCTCTCTTAAAGTATTTCCTCTCCCCTTCAAATTTAAAAACAAATTTGAATTCATGGTGTCCTACATGATCTATTACATCGTGATTTTTATTAATATAGCCTTCCCCACCAAAAACGAAATCAATAATCATCAACATCGTGGATTTACCAATAGAGTTCGATGCAATCGTATCTCCTACAACAGCATTCAGACTCGGCTTAAATGTAATTTCATTTTGAACAAATTTATCACAAATTATTTTTTCCAACATATATAATCACCTGCTTTTCCTCATCCATTCTTATTTTTTTAAGAACACAAAGAACATCTAAAGTCAAAATATACTGGTTTATATCTTCAAAATTATTCTTTACTTTGTCATAGAGACAGGCAATATTTTGCTTTTCTGTGATAACTTCATCTAATATATACACCAATTTCCCCATTATACTATCGTGAAAATTTATTAGCTTATTAGGTAATATCATGAAAAAACCTCGCAATCTTGAATAAAGTAGGCAACAATAATTTCACATGACTTTCGAGAATATGAGTCGGTCTTTTCGTTTATCCAGTCAACTAATGCATTATATACATATTCTTGATTTTGATTTATTTGCATACACTTACTATAAAATCCCTTTATTTGAGCCGCTAAAGTATCAAATTTATATGGTGTATTCTTATCTATTTCAATAAAAATTCTCCTAACGTAGTCAAAGTAATCCACTACATCACGTTTTATTGATTGCTTAATCACGTAAGGCAGCGTATTGTTTGCCTTTTGGTCAACTTTTAATGAATTATAACTTAGCGGAACAATTTCTGATTCCAGAAACTGTTCATTAAGTCTTTCTAATACGAATCGAATTTCATGCTCGATATTGAACACTGCATATGCGCTTTTCACTTCTGCATCTTGAATTAGTTTTTTCTTAAGCCGAAACCATTTCCTATACTCTTCAACAGTACGCGGAGTATCAAAAATCCTATGGCATTTTCTGCATACCGCAATTACATTTTTCATATCATTCACATCAGCACTTAACCTTTCCTCATTAGCCAATAAAACCACTTCATCATGTCGTGGATTAGCCGGATAAATATGTGCAACTTCAAATGTTTTGTTAATTTTATTGTTTTTTGCATGTGTTAATATATCGCCGCAAAGAGGACATCTTCCTTTTACTTCTGTATGCAGAAGCATTTTTTCATTTTCTGTAAAATCTCGTCGATTATCTTGCATAGTATTCACCGCATTCTCTCTTAGTATTTTCTATGCTTTTCCCAAACGATAAGAAGACGTTTCTATTTACTATTTATAACTTATCACTTTTCAAAACTTGTTCTGTCATAATATATTCACACCACTTTATCAAAATCCTTCCAAAAAAATCAAAAATCAGTTATATTCTGTAAACTCATGAAATATCCGGGGCAGATGCTCGCTTTTTTCTTAGGATCATTCATGTCTATATTCCTTTTTCATCCAAACAAGGGGATGACTTCATTGTTTTCATAACCCGAAAAAATTCCGCCCTTTCGGGTCTCTCGGGGTCAGGCATGCATATATGTCTTTTTGCTATTCCACTTAAATAGTTGAAACCTTCGAGACCATACTGTTTTTTATCATTGCCACTATTTTAAGCACGCCAAAACTACAGAGCCGTACAGAGTCGCAAATTTTTATAGCCTCTCTATTTATTTCCCCATAAACGCAAAAAGACCCTCCAGCAAATTCGCTGGAGGGTTTGATTCTCAAATGGTGCGCCTGGCGAGAATCGAACTTGCGCACCCGGCTTCGGAGTACATACCGGGCGATTTTACATAATATTACGGAGTCCACGGAGTCAGTAATATCAACACTTTAGGGTTAGAGCTATTTTTATTCAGTCTGCTCTTCCCAAGCAGTTTTATGGCGTATTGTCCTCCTAATTAACTATGTATTCTTTGTTCTTTCGAAGATCTGCCCGTTTCAGTTCCAATTCATATGAGAATTTCAGACCGGAAAAAGCAACTTACTCCCTTGATCCGATTGCAACTCGGGAAATCTTTCATAATGAAAGCAATCATTATTGATAAGCTTTTTTTAATGGCTCTAAAGTAGTGTGAAGTTGTTGATACAAAAGGCTTAAATCTAAATATGGGATGAATTTTTCTGTATAAGATCCTTTTTGATAAACTTTATTTTTCTGTTTAAACAATTTTTTAATCTTATCTAATCCATCTTTCCCAGTTACCGTAGTTAATTTCATACCTAAATATCTACATATACCTTCACTATCAAGCATAAACCAATCTTCTATGTTACGCTTGGCTTTTAAATGAATTACCTTTTTTGCACCACTATCCTTAAGAATCTTTTCAACCCTACTCCAATTAACTGCTGGCTTTACAGCATATTCAAAAATATCTGTATCATAAGCACAAAAAACTGTAAAACTCACGTCTGGATATTTTTCTACACAATCCTTCTTAAACTTACTTAGCGCTTTGGCATTATAATTACCTACACCTTTTAGATTAAATATTAAAGGTTTTTCTACTATAATTTCAGATTCTGAGATAGTTTTAAAATAAATTAAAAGAGCTTCATAAAAAAACTTATCTGTTTCACCTTCAACAAAAATAACTATGCCTTTTTTAATATTTTGCTTTGTTTTTTTCGCCATACTACTCCTTTCTTCTCAATCACAATCTATGTAATGACAAATATCTGATTGATCTTCTACACTTTCAATAAGCAAATCAAAGAGATAGTCTCCTACGTTCATATCACTTACTTCCGCGTTTCTATACAAACTTCTACGCATAGATTTTTTAACTTTTCTAAACTTAGCTAAACCAGAATTCGATGGAACCGCAACATAAATATTTTCTAAGTCAAGGTATCTTACCAAGTATGGTGAATGACTACTGATTAATATTCGGCAATTACTGGCAATTTCACTTAAAATTATCAATAAGTTTTGAAATAAGTATGGATGAATTGAATTTTCTAGTTCTTCAAGCAACATTAATTTAACATTTTCGAGATCAGCTATAATTACCGATGTTAATAATACTATGATCCTCTTTGTTCCTGATGACAATGACTGTACGCTAGTTGACTGATTATTGTATTTTTCTTTAACTCGAATATCATAGTATTTTTCCGGAACTTTAAATGGTATTTTCTCTTCAAGTTCAGCTTCAAAACTAGCCATAAAGTGCTCTTTAAAATCTATGCAAACAGGTTCAAATTTTTCAATTGTTGGGATCAAACTCTGTAGTGAATTAATAAGTAATTGATATTTATCTGGACAGTTCTTTTGTATATTGTAAATTACTCTCGCAATATCTGCTCCATTTTCGCGATCAAAGGTATATTTAAAATCAACATCATTTCCATTTGTAATTGCAATTCCTTTTAATGCTGCATCTATACCGAAGAAAGAATTAACTTCAAATTTAGCATTTAAAATTTCCTTCAATATCTTCGCATAGATAATATCCTCATGTTCTCTTAGCTTATTCAAAATAAGCTCATTTTTTTTAACCTCTATTTTATTATCTACTCGCCCCGATAATGTAGTTCTATAATAACCATTTTCAAAATTTCGTTTTATATAGTTTTTATACTTAGATGAATTTTTTTCTTTTATACTTAATGACTCCTCTTTTATGCGAGCCCCTTGCTCCTCATTTTTAACCCACTCAAAAGAAAAGGAATACTTCACAGATTCCCCAGTTTCACTTGAAATAAATTCCATCCCAAAGGAAAAGTCTTTATCCGCAGTTAAATTATTGATAGGAACCATATTAGAATCATTCATCATTCTAGTTTTTGTTTTAGGTGAATTATCAATAAAATTTTTAGCAAATTCTATACCCGTCAACAAATTTGTTTTACCATAATTATTAAATCCTAGTATAGCTGAAATGTACTCGTTGAAATCAATTGTAGTATCAACAATATTTCTAAAACCATCGATTCGAATTTTTTCTAACAACATAATATTTCCTCCTTACAATCTTCCTCTAAAAACCTTATTAAAAGTATTTTAAATACGCATTTTTTTTTTGCGTTTTTAAGGAATTAACACTTACTTCTTTCCAAAACACCTATATTCCTGCATTTTTTTTTGCGTTTTATTAAATTTGATTCATTTTTAATTTTAACTATCCATCATTGAGTCTTTTACCTCATTGCTATAACTACATATCCATTAAATGTAATGCCTTAAGAGCCGTTTCCTGCATATCCGGCATCAAATGACTATACGTGTCAAGCGTCATCTGAATAGGGGTCTCTTGGGGTCAGGCATGCATATATGCCTTTTTAATACTATTCCACTTAAAGTAGCCAAACCTTCGAAACCATGCTGTTTTTTATCATTGACACTATTTTACGCACACCAAAATTGCATACTAGCAAATACCTTTATAGCCACTTCTCTATTGCCCCACAAACACAAAAAACCCTCCAGCAAATTTGCTGGAGGGTTTGATTCTCAAATGGTGCGCCTGGCGAGAATCGAACTTGCGCACCCGGCTTCGGAGGCCGGTGCTCTATCCACTGAGCTACAGGCGCAGTAAGCATTAGTCACAAATAGCATTATAACATAACATCGCTAAGCTGTCTAATGCTTTCCGTACTTTATTTGATCTTTTGCCCGCAATACGGGCAGTGGCGAAAATCGTCTTCGACCAGTTTGCCGCATTGGGAGCAAGGAATTTCAACGACGACTTTGGCTTCGGCTTCAATGTAATCTTCCGTCGGCTTCCGTTTCATCTGCGCCGCTCTCTCTTTTGCCTGTTTGCGCGTATAGTATAAATATCCCGCCGCCAGGATGATGATCATCCACATTAACACCTTTTTACCGCCTCCTCTTGCACCGACCGACTCTACCGCTATTATATTACATAATAAAAGCGCTTGCCAGGCAAATTCCTGACAAGCGCTTTTAAGAGCCTGTTATTGGTTCGTTTGGCTGGTTTGGTTCATCATGCAGCCGCCGCGTTGGCCGCCGCCCATCATCATGTGACCTTTGCCGTGATGGCCATTCATCATCGGGCAATTCTTGGTCATGTATTCATTTACTTTCGTTGCTTCTTCGCTGGTCAGCACGCCGTCAGCCACCACTTTGTCCATCATGTTTTTGTGAAGCTGCGCCATGTCGCCGCCATTTTTATTTTCACCCTTTAGCATCGGGCAGTTGGCTTGCATGTACGTGACGAATTGATTTGCCTTTTCCGCGCTCAGAACGTTATCCTGCACCAGGCGGTCAACCATTTGCTGCTGCCCGGGACAAGCCGCCGGCATTGGATTCGGCGTCGCCGCGAACGCCATCACGCTGCCCAGCGCTAAGATTGCCACTGCCAATACCATTACGAATGCTTTTTTCATTTTCATTTCCTCCTGTTTTTTCGCTTTATATTTCTAATAGTAACTTCCAATTGTGAATAACCGATGAATGTTTTTTGAAGAACTTCTGTTATCCTGGATTACGCAAGACCAGTTTCATTCGTTCATATTCCGCCTGATCGATTTCGCCGCCGGCATAACGCCGTTTGAGAATTTCAAGCGCTGTGGCTTCGCCGTCGCCATCTTTGCGAAACACTTGACGGAAGAGCCAGATCGCGGCCAAAATCAGGAGGAAGAGAAACAAACCGTGAACAATAAATGAGATTCCCATTCCTACGACGCCCCACGGGCCGCCGAAGCCATATCCCATCATCATGATTGTCACCTCCCTTTCGCTTGTCTTAAGTATAGCGAAAGAGTATGAATGGAGTATGAAGGAAATAAGAATTTTTCCGGCAGAATCGAGTTCCTGTTTCATCATAAAAAACCGTTTCTGTTTATGCGTAGTTTGGCATAAACAGAAACGGTTTTCGCTTTATTACGCAACCGGCAGACGCAGCCAGAAACGGCTGCCCTGCCCCACTTCGCTCTCGACGCCGATCGAGCCGCCATGCCCTTCGACCAGACGGCGGGCGATTGCCAGTCCGAGTCCCGAACCGCCGCTTTCTCTATCGCGCGCTTTATCTGCGCGGTAAAAATGTTCAAAGATGTACGGTTGATCGCTTGGCGCAACGCCCGGCCCTTGATCGCTGACCGCAATTTCCAGCCAGCGCGCCTGCGGTTTGGTGATAAGCGCCGCGCTGACGACGACCGACGCGCCGTACGGCGAATAGCGCAGCGCATTGGTCAGCAAATTATACAAGACTTGGTTTAAGCGTCCGGCGTCGCCGCGGATCAGCGGCAGGTTATCTTCGTATCGTTCGAGCAGAGTGATGCTTTTTTCTTCGGCCAGCGGCGCAAGCATACCGACGGCCCGGCCAAGCAGCGCTTCGATACGGATCGGCTGTATGTCGAGCGTCAACTGTCCGGCTTCGGCCAGCGACAGATCGCGCAGATCGGTGATCAGGCGACCGAGCTGCGCCGCTTCTTCATGCAGCGACGCCAATTGGGCGTCGTCGCGTGCAATGACGCCTTCGAGCATGCCTTCAAGATTGCCTTGAATGATCGTCAGCGGCGTGCGCAGTTCATGCGCGATGTCGGCAAGCAGCCGCCGTCTGAGTCTCTGGTTGTCGGCCAGGCTGTGCGACATCGTATTGAACGCCGCACCCAAGTGGCCGACCTCATCCTCGCTTTGTATTTTGACCAGTTCGCCGTAGCGTCCCTGCCCCACCGCATCGACCGCGCGGCTCAGTCTGCGCAGCGGCACGGTGATGCTGCGTGCGACAAAGTAACTGCCGACCAAGCCGATCACTAATATAGCCGCTCCGACCCAAAGCAGCGAGCGGTGATAGGATTCCATGAAGTTTTGCTCTGCCGCTCCGATCAGTTCGGGTAAGCGCCGTCCTTGTCCTTGTCCTTGTCCTTGTCCTTGTCCTTGTCCTTGTCCTTGTCCTTGTCCCAGCATCATACCGCCGCCCATGCGTTCCTGCATGTGTCCGTGTTGAACGGTAAGGTATTCGCCGAACTGGCGATCCATCTGATAGTTCGCCAGATAGACCAAGAGCAGCACGGTCGCAACAATCGATAGGAACATTAATCCGGCAATCCGGTGCAAAATGCTACGCATGGTTTTCACCGGCCAGTTTGTAACCGACGCCGTACACGGTTTGGATCAATTGCAGTTCGCCGCTGTGTTCGGCCAATTTGCGTCGCAGGTTTTTGATATGTGCGTCAATCGTCCGTTCATAGCCTTCAAACGCATACCCCTGCACCTGTTCGACAATTTGCATCCGGCTATAGACGCGGCCGGGACTCGATGCCAAGAGATCCAAGATGCGAAATTCGGTCGGCGTTAGTTCGAGCTCGCTCTCTGCATACCAGGCGCGGAAAGCATCGCGATCCAGCGTCAATCCGTTGACGCGCACGCTGTTCTCTTTTTCCTTCTCCGCCGCCTTCCCCTGGGTGCGGCGCAGGATCACCTTGGCGCGCACAACGACTTCGCGCGGACTGAACGGTTTTGTCACATAGTCGTCCGCTCCCATCTCGAGCCCGACCAGACGATCCACTTCGTCGTCCCTGGCCGTCAGCATGATGATCGGCACATCGCCGATTCGTCGCGCCTGGCGGCAGACTTCCCACCCGTCCATGCCGGGCAGCATCAGGTCGAGCACCATGATATCAGGCCGTTTCGCCTCAAGTTCCGCCAGCGCACCCGGGCCGTCATGCGCCACCAGAACAGAAAAGCCTTCTTTTTCAAAATAGCTGGACAATAGCGTCGTGATCTTAACGTCATCATCCACCAGTAATGCAAGCAAACGCTCCATCGTCGTCCCACCTCCGTTTCCTGCTTTGATTATAGCATGGAGCTTCGCCGCAGATAAAGAAAGAACCGGCCGCAGCCGGTTAGACCATTGAAAAATAGAATGGACACAAAAGAAGAGCAGGACAAAAAGAAACAATAACACGAAGAAGCGAAGCGGGCCGATCCTATCGGCCCGGTAGGAAGAAATGAAGAATAATAAAATCTTCCCATCTTCCCTTCTTCGGCTCTTCGTGTAAAAACGTCCCATTTGATTTCGTTTTTTCAACAGTCTCAAAGAAGCGGACGCAGCCGGTTCTTTATCCTTTGTTGATCTCGCTCAGCGTCCGTCCTTTTGTCTCTTCGCCGAGCAGCAGCACGATCAGCGCGACGCCCAGCATCACGGCTGTGAACATCGCAAATATTTTTTCAAACCCGCCTTGTCCGGCAATCATATAGCCGACCACCGTCGGCGCCAGAATGCCGCCGATCCGCCCGACTGCCGCGGCCCAGCCGGAACCAAGCGCCCGGATGCGCGTCGGATACAATTCCGGCGTGTAGGTATAAACGACGCCCCACGCACCGAGATTAAAAAAGGACATCAGGCTGCCCCAAACCAGGAGCATCGTTTCGCTGCCGCCCTGACCGAAGAAATACGCGCAAAGCGCACAACCGGTCAAAAATCCGGACAGCGTCAGTTTGCGGCCTATCTTGTCGACCAAGTAGGCGGCGGCAAAATAGCCGGGCAGCTGCGCGAGCGTCATCCATAAAACGGCCTCAAAACTTTTCAGCACCGTGTAACCTTGTCCGACCAACAGCGAAGGCAGCCAGGTAAAAATCCCATAATAGGAGTATACGATGCCAAACCAAAGCAGCCAAAGCATCAATGTGCGCCGGATAAAGGCGCGTCCCCAAATATCGCTGAACGCCGCACGCGTCTGTTCCTGTTTCGGCGGCAGCACGGCCTCCTCCACAACGGCAAGACCAGCCGCCTGTTCCAACTGGCAAACCAAATGATGTGCTTCCTGCACACGTCCTTTATCCACCAGATAGCGTACCGATTCCGGTACGCCGCGCCATACCTGAAACACATACAGCGCAGGCAAGGAGCCGATCAGAAACGCCGCCTGCCAGCCGTAGTGAGGAATCACCAGATAAGCGACGAGCGCCGCCGCCAGCCAGCCAAGCCCCCAGAAACTTTCCAGCAGGACGATGAAACGGCCGCGTTTATCGGGCGGCGAGTATTCGGTCATCAGCGTGACGGCAACCGGCAATTGTCCGCCAAGTCCAAAGCCGACGAGAAAACGAAACGCGAGCAACGATTCGAAGTTCCAGGCCAGACCGCAAAGTCCGGTGGCGATGCTGTAAAGCACCAGCGTCGCAGCGAAGAGATTCCTCCGCCCGATCCGGTCAGCCGCCGTACCGGCCAATACTGCGCCGAGCGCCATGCCGATCAGTCCGGCGCTGCCGATATAGCCCATCTGCGCGCTGCTCAAGCCCCACGCTTTCGCCAGCGTCGGCAAGACGAAGGCGATAATGCCGGTGTCCATCGCATCAAACATCCAGCCGAAACCGGTAAAAGCCAATAATCGATAATGAAAGCGTCCAAGCGGAATTCTCTCCATCCGACTAAGAATATCCATCGTCGCTCTCCTTTCTTTTACTAACGCCATCTCTTTAGCGTCCCCCTTTCGCTTCGCCGATATCGAGACTGATGTCGAGTCCGGTCACAGAATGCGTCAAAGCGCCGGCTGAAATCAGATCGACGCCCGTCGCCGCTACCTGCGCAAGTTTTTTGCCGTCAATGCCGCCAGATGCTTCGAGCAGCACGCGCCCACGATTGAGGGCAACCGCTTGCCGCATTGTTTCGATTTCCATGTTATCCAGCATGATGATATCGGCTCCCGCTGCCAGCGCTTCTTCGACGCCATCCAGCGTTTCAACCTCCACCTCGATCTTAATCGTATGCGGCGCACGCTCACGCGCCGCTTGGATAGCCTCTGCAATTCCTCCGGCCAGTTTGATGTGATTGTCTTTAATCAATACGCCGTCATATAAACCGAAACGGTGATTGGAACCGCCGCCGACCCGCACAGCGTATTTTTGCAGTTGCCGCAAACCGGGCAGCGTCTTACGCGTATCCGTCAATTTGGTCTGCGTTCCCGCTAATTCTTTTTGCCAGGCGGCTGTCTTTGTCGCGATGCCGCTAAGATGCTGCAGCAGATTGAGCGCCAGCCTCTCGCCGCTCAGCAGAGCCCGCGCCGAACCGTAAACTTCCGCCAAAACAGTTCCTGCAGCGACTGCGTCGCCGTCCTTGACCCGAGAGCGAAAATCAATTTCCGGATCGAGCAGACGAAACACTTCCGCCGCCAAATCCAGTCCCGCGATCACGCCCGCCGCTTTGGCATGAATGACGCCGCTGCTTCGCAAACTGACCGGGACAATGCTTTCGCTCGTCAGATCGCCGTGTCCGATGTCTTCTTCCAGCCATGCGTTCAACATGCTTTTCAATTTCCCTGTCTCCATCTTCGCCCGCCTCCTCTGCGCCAATAAAGCGCCGCATGATAGGGTTTCCCGTTCGTTTGCGTATAATCCGTCCGGCAATGCCCGCCCCTCGTTTCTTGCCGCCAGAGCGCCGCCAGCGCGATCAGCCGTCCCACCGTCAGCATATTGCAAGCTTCGACGGCCTGCGCCGTGTCCGCGCTAACATTGCGCAGCGCCTGCGCGGTTTGCGTAAGAAACTGCACGCCTTTTCGTAGCGACGCAGCGCTGCGCGCCACGCCGACATGTTCTTCCATGCAAGCACTGATTTGTTGCCGCCAATCTCCGTCGCTCAACGACGTTAACGCTTCCTGGGACGAGGTCGTAAGTTTTATCTGCTGAAGCTGCCGTTCCCGTCCAATTGCAGCCGCTGCCCGTCCGCCGAGCACAATGCCTTCCAGCAGTGAATTGCTGGCCAAACGGTTCGCGCCGTGCAATCCGCTGCAGGCCACTTCGCCGCAGGCATAGAGGCCGGGAAGACTGGTGCGCCCCATCAGATCGGTTCGAATGCCGCCCATCCAATAATGCGCCGCCGGTGCTACCGGCAGCAAGTCGCGCTTCATGTCAAAGCCCCATTGCTTGCAGGTCTGATAAATGCCCGGAAATCGTTCCTGGCAATTGGTCAGACGCGTCGCATCTAAGAAGACGCTTTCTTTTAATACAAAACGCTGGCGATGCATCTCCCGCGCAACCACATCACGCGGCGCAAGTTCCGCCAACGGATGAACGCCCGTCATAAAATACTGCCCTGCGCCGTTCACGAGCCGCGCCCCTTCGCCGCGTACCGCCTCCGAGATCAAAAAAGAAGGCGCATGCGGCGAGGCCAGCACCGTCGGATGAAACTGGACAAACTCCAAGTCCGTCAACTGAACTCCGGCCCGGTAAGCCATCGCAACCCCGTCTCCGGTCGCACCTTCCGGATTGCTGGTATTACGGTAGAGACGCCCCACGCCGCCGGTCGCTAAAATCGTGTTGGCCGCACAAACCGCCGAAAAGGAACCCGCTCCGTCCCTTTGCAGCAGCGCGCCGCAACAGCGTCCGCCTTCACGCAGCAAATCCACCGCGATGCAGGACGTCACAACGTTAATATTCGGGTGTTCCTCCGCCAGACGCCATAGTTGCCGGATGATGCCCGCCCCTGTCGCATCGCCGTCGACATGCAAGACGCGGCGGCGGTTATGCCCGCCTTCGCGACCGCGTTGCCAGCTGCCGTCTGCCGTATCAAAGCAAACGCCCGCAGCAGACAAAGCGCGAATGGCCGCCGCCCCTTCTTGCGTCACCAGGCGGACCGCCGCCGGATCGCACAGACCGCTCCCGGCTATCAGCGTATCGGCCGCATGAAGCGCCGCCGAATCATCCTCACCGACGGCAGCGGCAATGCCGCCTTGGGCATGATAACTGTTGCTGTCCTTGCCGCCGCCTTTAACGACTACGGTAACCTGCGTTCCGGCGCGAGCAAGTTCCAACGCCGCCCAAAGCCCGGCGATGCCGCCACCGATGATTAGGCACATCGTTTCTTCCTGCTCGATTTGCCGCAAATCGAAATTCCGCAAATAGCGTCGCTCCATATCCGCTCACCCCAGTTTCAACATCCTGGTTAAACTTGTCAGCGCTGGTGCACGCAGGTCTTCCGAAACGCGAATGACCGGACTCATGGTTTCGAGCGCACGCAGTACCGACGACAAACGCGTCAGCTTCATATTCGGACAGACCAGTTTGGGCGTCGCCAGATAAAATGATTTCTCCGGACAGGTTTTACTAAACCGCTCTAAAATACCCGACTCCGTAACGACGATAAATTCCGTCGCTGCACTCGCCGCGGCAAAACGCACCATTCCGGCTGTGCTCGCAATATGGTCGGCCAAATTAGCGACCGCGGCGCAACATTCCGGATGAACCAGCACAAGAGCGCCAGGATGCGCTTTTTTTGCCGCTAACACATCCTCCTGCGTCACCCATTCATGCGTGTTGCACCAACCCGGCCAAAGTTCCATCTCTCTTCCTGTCTGGCGTATGACATAGCCGCCGAGATTGCGATCCGGCAAAAACAGAACCTCTTGTTCGTCCGGCAGCGAAGCCACTACTTTGACGGCATTCGCCGAGGTACAGCAAATATCGCTAAGCGCCTTGACGGCAGCCGACGTGTTAACATAGGCTACAATAACCGCCTTTGGATTTTTTTCTTTCCATTCGGCCAGCGCTTTTTCCGTCACCATATCCGCCATCGGACAGCCTGCGCCCGCCTCCGGCAGCAGCACTTGCTTCTCGGATGCAAGCAACGCAGCGCTTTCCGCCATAAAATGAACGCCGCAGAGTACGATTACGTCTGCATCGGTTTCTGCCGCGGCGCGCGCTAGTTCCAGCGAATCGCCTACCAGATCCGCCACAGCCTGAATTTCCGGCCGCTGATAGTAATGAGCGAAAATCACCGCACGGCGTTTTTTCTTCCAGAGCTCAATTTCTTTTTGCATCTCTTGGTTCATTCTTTTCTTCGCCTCTATTCTCAAGCTGTCTTTACACCTATCTTGTCATATTATAGACTTATTCCGCCGCGCTGACAAGACATCTTGCCTGAGAGAAAAGAAAAACGTCGTCTCTGGACAAGTTCTTCGCTTGTTCGAGACGACGCGCCTTCTTCTTATTCAGTTCAGTAAGATTCCTTTTTCTTTCAACTCGTGCTTTATCCGCTCCAATGTCTCTGCATCCGGAACTTCCACCGTATGCAGGTGAACGCCGTCGGTAATCGCCGACAGCGGCTCGGCATTGCTCTCGGAAAGCTGTGCCAGGAACTGATTCAGCTCGCGCCGGGTCGACAGCATCAGCGTCGCCTTGATCTCGCCGTAGAGCGGGTGTTCCACCACGACGTCGACAACCTTACCGCCGTTATCGATGATGATGGCCAACTCTTCATGCAGCCGCTCCCGGGCATGCTTACAGGCCAATGTCGCCGAGACCACTTGCGCGACGGATCGCTTCGGCAGCAAATAGCCCTGCGGCGTTGCGTATACTTCCGCACCGGTGGCTCGCAAGAGTGCAAAGTCACCGACAATAACCTGGCGACTGACGCCTAATTCGCGCGCCAATTGCGTTCCGGTAAGCGGAGTCGTTGCTTTCTCTAATAAACGAAGTAATTCTTGCCTTCTCTGCTTCGCATCCATCCATTCTCCTCCTTAACCGGCCGAATGTCCGACCGCCAGTTGATTCAAACGGCTTAACGGTTCCCGCTGCCCCAATACGATCATGATGTCGCCGCCGCAAATGATATCGCTGGCGCGTGGATTGGTGATCACCTGATCGCCCCGCTTGATCGCGACAACAATAGAATCGTAGCGGCCTTTAATGTCGCTTTCTAAAAATGTCTTGCCCACCAATTCAGAATCCATACTAACTACAATCTCTGCGATGTCCATATGCAGATCCTGATTGTAAAAGAGGTTTTCGACAAAATCCGTGATGACCGGTCGCGTCATCGCCGACACCATTTGCCGCCCGCCCATGACCGAGGGGAAGATGACCGTGTCCGCACCCGCGCGGCGCAGCTTTTCTTCCGCTTCCGGCCGATCGGCCCGCGCTACAATATGAATGCCGGGATTCAAGCTTTTGGCGGTCAGCGTCACATACACATTATCCGCGTCATGCGACAGCGCCGTTATGATCCCCTGCGCATTCATCAATCCGGCGCGCAGGATCACTTCATCCAACGTCGAATCGCCGTGGATCGCCAGGATTTTCCGTTCACATAATCCGTCAAAGCGCTCCTGATCCTTTTCAATCACCACAAACGTCTGGCCTTCCTGCTGCAGATTCTTAATGACATTCGAGCCAACCCGTCCCGCGCCGCAAACAATAATATGATTCTGCAATCCGGCAATCCGTCTGTCCATTTCTTTCCTCCCAAAAATATCTTTTAAACGTCCTTCGATGGACATGCTGACGACCAATGTAAACGTATATAACGACATACCAACCCCGGCTAAAATAAAAAGTGAAGTGAAAATTTTTCCGGGAATCGTTTTGGGCACAATATCGCCGTAACCAACGGTCGCCACCGTTGCAATCGCCATATATGTCGCATCAATAAACGACAAGTGTTCTATCAGCATCATTCCGGCTATGCCGACCGCCAAGATCACCGTAAATGTGACCAAAGTTATTCTCAGCTGTCCTAACTGCACTCGCATCACCCCATAAATTTAGATAATACGTCAACTAAAGCATTAATTCCTGTTTTTTTCGTTACTTTTTTCGCAATGCCCCTTCGTCGGAAGGATTATTCTTCTGCTGTTGCGAACCTTTAGCATAAAAAGCATTGTAATTTACAAGGAGGTTTCGCCATGAATCCATTTCAACCCTGGCATAATGAAACACTTTCGCTTCGTACCGTGAGCGCACTGCAAGCCAATCGCTTTAAGGCCTGCTACCACGCGACAGCCGCTCCGGCCGTCGCCGAACTTTTGGAAGCGATCCCGCTTTCGGCCACTGTCGGCGTTGCCGGTTCGTGGACGCTGCAGGAAATCGGCCTGATCGCCGCCCTGGAAGAACGCGGCCAGCACCTCTTGAATCACAACAAGCCCGGCTTGAGTCCGGAAGAAAGTTTAGCCATTCGCCGTCAGCAACTGACCTGTGACATCTTTCTCACCAGTACGAATGCTCTGACGTTAAACGGCGAACTGGTCAACGTCGACGGCGCCGGAAACCGCGTCGCAGCAATGACGTTCGGCCCCGGCAAAGTCTTCGTCGTAACCGGCGCGAACAAGATCGTACCGAATATAGCTGCCGCACAGGAACGCATTCGCCTTTTGGCTGCACCGCTCAACAACAAGCGTCTTAATCGCCCCAATCCTTGCGTGACCACCGGCCAATGCAGCGACTGCCAAGGCGCCAGCCGGATCTGCACGATCACGTCGATCTTGCATAAACAACCGTTAAGCAGCGACATCTCCGTCATCATCATCGGCGAAGAATTAGGTTTTTAAAGGCAAACCCGGTCTGCACGCCTCCTCTTGGATGCTGCAAACCGGGTTTTTCTTATCGGTCAGCCAACGGCAACAGGACGATGAAAACCGCACCTCGTCCCGGCTGACTTTTCACGACTACGCGTCCGCCATGATTTTCGACGATATTATAACTGATGGACAGCCCCAGGCCATTGCCGTCATTCTTTGTCGTAAAGAACGGCGTGCCGAGCCGCGCGACGACTTCGCTCGTCATGCCCGCGCCGTCGTCACGCACGACAAGAGCGGCCATCCCCTCCTGCATCCCTACGCCGACCTCGACGCAACCGCCTTCATCAACCGACTCGATCGCATTCTTCACCAGATTGATGACGACCTGCTTCAACTGACTTTCGTCGCCGATGATCTCACAGCGCAGACGGGCAGTCAGCGCATCCGCGACGTCCATATAGACCGGCGCGCCGGACGGCAGCCCCATCGGCTTGACGATGATCCTCACCTTTTTCGCCACGCCTTGCGGCCCCATCAGCAAGAGCACATCCGTCACCAATCGTCCTAAGTCCAAACGGACAAAGCGCGGATTTTCCATCGGCTTGGTTAATTGTTGAAACTCGCCGACCAATTTGTCGAGACGTTCAATCTCGCCAAGAATGATTTGGAAATGCTCATCCTGTTCGCCTTGCAGCTTGGAACGTTGCAGCCGCAGTTGAACAAAACCTTTGATTGTGGTCAAGGGATTTCGTATCTCATGCGCCAGTCCGGCGGCCATTTGATTTACGCTCAGCAAGCGCTCCAAACGCATGCGCCGCATGTTTTCCTCATAAAGCTGCCCCTGCTGCAAATACCGGTACAATAAGAGGATCAAGACGATGACCAAGAGAAAGAAAACGACCTGATAGATGGATTGCCAAAAAACCTGCAAATAAATCCGCTGCATCGTCGATGCCAAAACAAATTGCCACGGCGCATTCTCGAGATGCGCATATAAGTAAAGCCTTTCCTCTTCCACTCGGCGAACGATCAAGGTTCCATCGTTTCCGAGGCGAAGCGCCAATCCCTGATCCTGCGTCAGCCACTGCGCCTCTTGCTCGCTTTGCGGCGCGGCATTACCCGGATGATAGATGAACTGGCCCTGGTCATCGCGTACAAACAAGTGCTCACCCGGCACAAGCTTGTCCTCCGGCAGCCAGCGCGTCATTTCCTGCGCGGCCATGTCCGCGATGATCACGCCATTGACTTTTTGCTGCGCATCAAAAATCGGCGCCAACCAACTGAAATAATTCGCGCCCGTCACCTTGTCACGGCGCAGTTCCGTGACCATCGGACGCCCATTCTTTAAAACCAAATCGATATATTGTCGATCATCATCGACATTGGCGCGCGCAGTCGGAGGCATCGTCTGCGCCAAAATGGTTCCTGCCCGATTGTAGATCGTCATATGTAAAAAACCTAATAATTGCTGCGGCCTTTTCAGCCCATTAGCCACATGTTGCGGCTCCAGTTCCCAGATCCCTTCATCGCTGGCCAAAGTCTGCAGCGCCATCAAGCGCATCGCCACTTCGGCTTCGATCTGCCGTTGCATCGTTTGCAAACGCACGCGTTCCTGACGCATAACCTGCCGATATTGGCTATTGTAAAACTGCACTGCCATCGTGCAGAGCAGCGCAATTCCAAGTACCAGCAAAAGCAACCGTATCATTGTCTTGCGACTCACGCCATTTTCCACCGTTTACACCTCACATCCCTACGAATGAAAATTTCGTCAACTTTCCGTCATTTCCTGCTATCTTCTGCCTAAACTCGACAAATTAGTGATGTTTAAGCTCATTTGCACTAAAAAAAAGCTTTCGGATGCTATCCAAAAGCTTGTTCGTTATGGTGGGGGATGACGGGATCGAACCGCCGACATCCTGCTTGTAAGGCAGGCGCTCTCCCAGCTGAGCTAATCCCCCGCAATATTGGTGACCCGTAAGGGATTCGAACCCTTGATACCGCCGTGAAAGGGCGGTGTCTTAACCGCTTGACCAACGGGCCATGGCTCCCCGGGTAGGACTCGAACCTACGACCGATCGGTTAACAGCCGATTGCTCTACCAGCTGAGCTACCGAGGAACGACATTGATAATTATAGCAAAGTGCACAAAGAATCGCAATAGGTTTTCATAAAAAAACTGCATTTTAAAATCAGGACTTATCTACTATACTAGAGTCAGTGTTACTCGTTTGTCATAAAAGGAGGAATTGCTATGGATCCCCGTATCAAGACACTTGCTAAAAACCTAATCCACTATTCCGTATCACTGCAGCCGGGCGAAAAAGTGCTGATCGAAGTCTACGACGACGGACTTCCTTTGGTCAAGGCCCTTGTGGCAGAAGCCTATCAGGCTGGTGGTCTGCCGTTCGTAACCATCAAAAACAATGCGATCCAACGCGCCCTGCTGCTTGGCGCCACAAGCGAACAACTCGACAGCATCGCCGCTTGGGAAGCCGCCCGTATGAAAGAAATGGATGCGTATATCGGCCTGCGTGCCGGTTTCAACGCCAGTGAATTGTCGGATGTGCCAGGCTCGCAAATGGACCTATACCAACGTCATTGGTGGCACCCGGTTCATTCCGAACTGCGCGTGAACCAGACCAAATGGTGCGTTTTACGTTACCCTAACGCCGCAATGGCGCAACTGGCCAACATGAGCAGCGAAGCCTTCGCTGATTTTTATTTTGACGTATGCAATCTCGACTATCAAAAAATGTCGCTGGCGATGGAGCCGCTGGTTAAGCTTCTTGACCAGACCGATCGCGTGCGCATCGTCGGCCCCGGCACCGATCTGGCGTTTTCGATCAAAGACATTCCCGCCGTCAAATGCTGCGGCTTGCGCAATATTCCCGACGGCGAGGTCTACACCGCACCCGTCAAGGATTCGATCAACGGCACGCTATCCTACAATACGCCGTCTGTTTATCAGGGCGTCACCTATGAAAACATCTGCTTCGAATTCAAAGAGGGAAAAATCGTCAAAGCCAGCGCCAATAATACGGCAGGCATCAATCAAGTCCTCGACACCGATCCCGGCGCCCGCTATATCGGCGAATTTGCGCTCGGCATCCACCCGCATATTACGACGGCAATGAAAGATACGCTATTCGATGAAAAAATCAAAGGCAGCTTTCACTTTACACCGGGCAACGCATACAAAACCGCCGATAACGGTAACCGCTCCGCTGTGCATTGGGATCTCGTCTGCATCCAGACCGCAGAATGCGGCGGCGGCGAAATTTGGTTCGATGACCGCCTGATCCGCAAAGACGGACGTTTCGTAATTGACGAACTTGCCGGACTGAATCCGGAAGCACTCGCATAGAAATGAAAAAGACAGCTGCGTTATTAAAAACGCAGCTGTCTTTTTCATTTCTATTTGCTGCCGGTCAAATCTTTGACAAAACCAGGCAGGCTAAAGCAAGTCTTGTGAAGGTCTTTGTTGTAATAACGCGTGGCAAATGGAGTTTCGGGCACTTCGATCGCTAATGGATCATATTTTTTCGAGCCCATCGTAAACGAATGCATTCCGCCCGGATAGAGCGGCACATTGCTAAGATACATCCGCGTGACTGGGAAAAGGGCGGAAATCTCCTTGTGCAGATAACGAATCAACTCCTGATGGAAAAACGGCGATTCCGTCTGCTGAACAAACAAGCCGTCCGGCTTCAGAGCCTTATAGACGTCTTTATAGAAAGCGCCGGTAAACAGTCCTTCGCCCGGCCCGATCGGATCCGAACAATCAACGATGATCACATCATAGATCCCGTCCGCATCTTTCATATGTTGGATGCCGTCGCAAATTTTAAGTTCCACCTTAGGGTGGTTATTCAGCAAGGCTTCGCTGATTTCCGGCAGGAACTGTTTGGAAACTTCGACCACAACGCCGTCAATTTCCACCATTTCCGCTTTTTCCAGCGCGGCATGCTTCACGACTTCACGGATCGTACCGCCGTCGCCGCCGCCAATGACCAAGACCCGCTTCGGGTTCGGGTGGGTGAGCATCGGTACATGGGCGATCATTTCGTGATAGGTGAACTCATCCTTAATCGATGTCTGAAACACACCATCAAGCACCAACATACGCCCAAACTGCTCGGTATCAATCACAGCCACATCCTGAAACTGTGATTTTCCCATATACAAGGTTTCTTTCACTCGAACCTTCATGCCCAGATTCTTCGTCTGAAACTCTGTAAACCATAAATCCATTCTACCATTCCTCCTGCTTCGCCCTCCGGGGCGACACTCTTTGCAGACCATCCGGCCTACCATATACAGGAATGAATTTTATCATAAAACGGCCTTTGAGAAAAGCCCTATTTTCCAGGACTGTCGCCAGGCATGGCGATAACAGCCCCATCTGGCCAGAGCCAGGACTTCACCGAAAGATGCGAATCCGTCGCCAAATTGACCATCGTTCCATCCGCCAGTTCCAAGATTGGCTTCGTTTCCGGCAGTTCCGGAAACACGGCGATTTTGGCGCGCCGACCATCGTTCAGGATGACTTCCTCATTAAGCAAACTTTCTCTGATCTTGCCGATGAAGAGCATCAGGAGCTGTTCATCGAGTCCGCTTCGTTCCTGTGTCCACATCACCTGTGCCGCACTGAGCTGCGAGATCGCCTTACGATACGGCCGATCGCTGGTCAGCGCATCATAGACATCGGCAATCGCCAGCATTCTCGCCAATGGCGAAATGGCCTCACCAGACAACGCGCGCGGATAGCCCTCGCCATTCAGTCTCTCATGATGCTGAAAAATCGCATTCGAGATATGAGGAGGTACGCCCGGCAATTCATTCAACAGACGATAGCTGTGCGTTACATGCACCTTGGCCATCATCGTCTCTTTGACGCTCAATTTTTCCGGTTTCGTCAATATTTCATGATATACCTGGCTCTTGCCGATATCGTGCAAGAGACCGGCATAGACCGCTTCTTTGATTTCATTTTCCGACTGCCCAAGCCAGGTCGCCAATAAACCGGTATAGACCGCTACGTCGAGCGCATGACGATATAAATATTCTTCACCGCGCCCCGGTTCATGCACATACCAGATGCCGCCCTTGATCGGCAGCAGCTTTTGCACGATCAGCAGCGTCAAGCGCTGCATTTCTGCAATCGGCACCTCGCCGCTGTAACGCGTTTGTACAAAGACGCGCTGCAAGTCTTTCTTGATAATATCACGGGTCTCTTTAAATTTTGCTAAACCGCTTTGCTGCTTCGGCGCAGTATCCCGACTGCTCGTCAACAAATCTTTTAGCATATCACCTAAATTTTCAACGTCAAAGGCCTCTTCGGCTTTCGGCAGCGTAACTTTAATCCGGTCAATTTCCCAGTCCTTCATCCGACTAATCCAGTGCGTAGTTAAGACGGTGCCCTGTCCCAAGACCATATTGCCGTCCGGGCTGCTGATAGATTCTTCTAAAATCATATTCTCTTTGACTTCATTCAACATCAGTACTCTCATTTGCCAACACTGCTCCTTCATTCAACCCCATCAGCTATCTTCCAAAGCTAAAAACCGTCTCTCTTCTCTCCCCCTTATTATCCTCAAAAACGCAACTGATAGCAACCATTAAATTCACATATATTTCTTGCAACTCAAATTTATTTCTAATATAAGAAAATCAGAGCAAAAAAAATCCCCAGGCAAAAAATGCCCGAGGATTTTTTCGATCGTTTAACGATAAAAATATACGAATGTCGCAGCCACGTTGACGATCAGCGCCCCCGCCATCGGAATTGCAGTTCGCTTCACCAAATCAAACGGCGATACGCCCGCGATGCCGGACGTAACAACGATGACCGCCGTGATCGGCGACACGGCGCGTGAGATACTGGCGCCAAAGTGCATCGGCAACAGCATCAAGACCGGAGGAATCGACATCTTAGCCGCCACGACGGGCGCCAATGCCGCAAACGCGAAGAACGGCGCATTGCCGGAGCCCATAACGACGGAGCAAACCGCAATGATCCCGACCATGACCAAGATCATGCCGGAAGCGCCAAAGCCGGCGTTTTGCGCCGAGCTAATGATGCTGTCAATCGCGCCTACGGAACGCAGGCCCTGCGCGAATACTTCACCGGAAACCACCAGCGTGACGACTGCAGCAAATTGCATGCCCATGCCGTCAAAGAAAACTTGGATGTCGGCGAACACTTTGTTCAGATCGCGACTGCGAATAAATTCGCAGGCCATCGCGACAAACAAACTGATCAGCATCGAATTGACCAGATCCATCTTGATATCTTTGATGGCCATCGTGAACGTCAAGATCAGGATCAGCGGCACCATCGGCAATAAAGCAAACCAGGCCGGCGGAAGTTTTTCCGCATCGGCCGGCGTTGCGGCCGGAGCAATGATCTCGACTTTGTGACCTTCACGACGGTCGAACCAACGCTGTACCAGGTAGTGAAGAACGGCAACAGCCGCCATGACCGTAAGCGCGACCGGAACCTGATATTCCTGCCAGTACACGCCGATACTCATGCCTGCTTTTTCCGCCGACAGCACGCTGCCGGGATCGGTCGGGCTCCAGTCCAGGCACATCGTCGTCGCAATCGCCGCCGTAGCGGACAGACGGCTGACGCCTAAGCTGACCAAGACAGGGAACATCGTCACCATCAGCAGCATGCCGAGTCCGGACGCGCTGTTAATGAACAGACCGAGGAATTGTCCCATCAGAAAGCAAGCGGAAAGCATCACGTATGGAGCCTTCAGTTTGCGCAACGGCTTAATCGCCAGCTGCACCAGCACTTTGCTGGCGCCGATTTGGTCCATGTAACGGGCAAATCCGCCCACCGCCATGATGCTAAGACCCAATCCGGCAACTCGCGTGCTCAATGTCTTCTTGATAAATTCAAACAAGTCGAAGAACACGGCTCCTGTACTTTCTTTCGCCGGCAAGATCGTTCCCAAATGGAAACCGACCGCACAGAGCATCAGGATCATCCCGCCCATGACGAGAACAGGTTGCGGCTTATACTTTTTCACAATCAAAAAGCCGACCAGTACGGTTACAATAAGTGCTAATATCACGCCAGTCACTTTCGAATCCACCCTCTTCCTTTTATTTGTTTTGTATGCAAAATTCATTATTCTCTTTCAAGAAATAAATTCCTGCTTCAATTTTACATATTTATTTTTTAATTCACACATTATCGCCCGTTTAAGGGCAGACTGTAAATTAAATTCACATAAAAGCGTTTTCTTGCGTTGTTATCCCTGCCCGTTTACGCTTTTATTTTTCCTTCGCCCGCCTGACCACATATTGATGCAAATGCGCCAGTGCTTTGCGCGCGGCCGGTTGGTTGGGAACCAGTTCCGATATTTTTTGCCAGAGACCGCTGTTTACCAAGCGGCGAAAGGTCGCTGCATATTGAATGTTATAAACCCAGGACAAGCGAAAGAGCAATTGATCGAGCGAAGTCAGCATATCGCGACGATGCGCCATGCGTCCCGCTAATACAGCCTGCACAATCGCATTCGAAGAAATTTTGACATTTTTCAACTCTTTCGACGGCGGCATCGTTTCGCTGGCGATCAACTGATAAATATCAAGCTTATCGGCATCACGAAGCAAGTGAGCCATCGCAAGCACATCCGCCTCTTCTTTCTTCGGCACTTCACGCACATTATGGTACAAGATCACCCGCTCCATCTTCGGGACAAACGGTTCTGAAAGTCCCGCCGACTCCCATACGCCTTCTTCGCGCAAGATTCGCGTCCCCAGTAAAGCATGGTTAATCGATCTTGCATCATTGAAAGTGCGGTAAATGGAGTATTGGGAAAAGCGCCCGACATCATGAAGCAGAGCCGCAGCTGCAGCGATGCGCTGACGCGACGGCTCCCATTCCAACTCCACAACAAGATCGGTAATCGTTTCCACGACTCGCTTGGTATGCGCTTCTTTCAGCCCGATATGCAGTCTCATATCGGCATCACCGCCGTCAAAAGTCCGCACATGCGCCGTAAACCACTGCGTCAAACAATCCAATTGCTGTCCGTCCATGGTATTACCCCTTTCGTGGCGGTTTGGCCACTGCCGTCAGGAGCACTTGGCCCGCCTGGCAGCTTACTTTGATTTCATAATCGACCATTCCCTGTTTATATAAGTAAAGTTTTTGTTCCAAAAGCGCCCGTTCCACTTTTTCCTTGAGCGCTGACGTCAAAAAGCCTTCATCCGCACTTTTCGTCGTCGCCTTCACCTTTGGCTGCGCCGCTTCCTCAGCCAGCACTTGGTTTTCAAAACTTGGCGTTTCGGAAAACCCGACAAACATATCTTTATCGCTGCGACCTTTTGGTATCTTCGGTATTTTTGCCATGCAAATTCGCTCCTTTTGCTCTGCTTTGACCTGCCATTTCATTATAGCATAAGAAAAAGCAGAAAAGAGGCGGCGTTTTGCTAAACACAGCCTCTTTCTCCTGCATCATTGAACCGCATCGCCTGCTTTTTTGCCTGCTTCCGCCTGCGCGCGCAGCAACACGTAATCGATCTTGCCGCTGCCAAGCAGCGGCAGCGTTTCAACCACAACCACCAACGACGGCAATTGCAGTAAGCTTTGGCCTTGCAGCTGCAAATACTCTTTAAAGAACGTCCGACTCGCCGTCTTATTCTGGGTATATAAAATAAGGCGTTCGCCTTTCTTGCTGTCGGCGATATTGACTACGGCATTTTGCCCCACGCCGAAACAGTCCTCCGCCATTTTTTCCACCGCATCGAGGCTAATCATTTCCCCGGAAATTTTGGCAAAGCGCTTCAACCTGGCTTTGATTTCGATAAAGCCCTCCTGATCAACCGTCACGACATCGCCGCAGTCGTACCATGCATCGGCTGCGACAAAACCGCGTCCGGCAAGCAAATAGCCGCGCATGATATTGGGTCCTTTAATCCAAAGATTTCCGCCCTCTGCAATTCCATCAACCGCTTCGCTGCGCCATTCAATGCCTGGCAAAAATCGGCCGACTGATCCTTTGCGATAAAACATCGGATTGTTAAAACTGATCACCGGAGCCGCTTCCGTAGTGCCATAGCCTTCAAAAATCCGCAAGCCGAATTTATCTTCCCACAAAAGGCGCACCTCTTCTTTCAACCGTTCACCACCAGCCAACACGTAACGCATGCTGTAAAAATCATAGTTATGCGCGTTTTTACCGTAGCCAAGCAAAAAAGTCGGCGTTCCGAGCAAAATGGTTATATTCTGCTGGTAAGCAATTTCAGGAATCGCTTTATATTGAAGCGGATTGGGGTACAAGTACACTTTCATACCTTCCAGTACCGGCAAAAGCGTCCCCACCGTAAGGCCAAAAGCATGAAACATCGGCAACGGATTCAGCAGAATGTCGCGTGGCGTGTAGTCAATCACACTGCCAATCTGATGGATGTTCGTCATGATATTATAGTGCGACAGAACAACGCCTTTCGGTCGACTTTCGCTGCCGCTGGTAAAGACAATAACTTCGCCGTTTCGCGCCGCGCTCCGGCAGCCCCATTTGTAGCGCAAATAAGCTTTTATCTTATCCGTTAGCGAAATCGTCCTGCGCAGATCTTCCAAATAAACGATTTGATAAACCGCCGCCAAGCGCTCGACATGCTCTTCTAGTCCGGCTTTCGTCACGAAGAGGCGCGAGGTCAGAATCGTCGTAACGCCCGCCAACGCCGCACAGTCGATGTTATTCTTGCTGCCGGCGCTGAAGTTTAGGATAGCCGGCGTCTTGCCCAGATAAAATAACGCAAACAACGTCACCATATGTCCGACGGATGTCGGCAAAAGCACGCCGACCCGCTCTTCTTCACCGAGCAAAGCCTTTAGTTTGCTGCCTAGCAAATAGCTGCCAATGATCGTCCGGCTATAGGTAATCGTTCCATTTGGATCCTCCGCGACAACCTTGCCGGTTCCGTTACGCAGCGCCGCTTCTTGCAGTTCATGGAACAGATTGACTTCTTTCCTCAAGTTATGCGCCTCGAAGACCGCTTCCTGCATAATCGTCATCACGCGGCTGTCCATTTCTTCCTTCTGCAGCTTAAAGCTCACGCCAGGGCGTAGCGGTAAGGTCGCCGGCTGCCCCAGATAAATGCTGACCTGCGGAAACCAGCGCGAGTTCATCAGCGATTTAACGCCGGACAACTTGGAAAATTCCAGTCCGGAAAAAATGACCGGATAAATGCTGGCTTGGGTTTTTAAAGCTAAGAAGCTGACGCCGCTATAGAGTTTCATCAGACTTCCTGTCGTACTGATCCTCGCTTCCGGAAACAAGACCACCAATTGTCCGCTGCGCACCATTTCCGCCAATTTCTTAAGCGAATAAATGTCAAACGGCTCCAGTTCTACATAATTAACGAGACGAAAAGCCAGCGGATGTTGTTTGACCACTTCACGACTGGCGACAAAGCATGCATTCTCCGGTAAAAACAGATATAAGAAGATCGCATCCCAAAGGGAAATATGGTTTGGCAGCAAAATACTCGGGCCACGCAACGCCAACTTTTCAAAATGAATCAGACGCACTGCAAACAAAACTCGAATAAGCCAGCGCAACATTCGCTTCATATTATTCTCCTCGCTGCCATTCGGCAGTTTTTTCCGGCTAGACAACCGTTTACGATTATAGCGTGATGCAAATTCGCTGTCAAATTTGCAGTTATTTACCTCTTCGCCATGCTGGTTCCAGCTCCTTTTTGTTTGTATTTTTTTCCATAACAGCAGGTGTTTTGCTATGAATGACGCGAAGTAGTCCCTATCTGTTATTTTTAGGAGGCGATCCGCCGTGTCAACTGCTCCGCGAAAAATCCTACAGCTCATTGCCGACGATTTCGAAGACCTAGAGCTTTGGTATCCGGTGCTGCGTTTGCGTGAAGCCGGAGCCAAGGTAATTCTCGCCGGAGAATCCGCCGGCGCTATTTATCACGGAAAATATGGCGTTCCAGCCACTTCTGACATTTCCTTTCAGCAAATTCGCGCCGACGAATATGATGCCTTGCTGGTTCCGGGCGGCTGGGCGCCGGACAAATTACGCCGCGACCAGACAGTACTTGAATTGGTTCGCAGCATGGATCAGGCGCGTAAACCAATCGGCCAAATCTGTCATGCCGGTTGGGTCCTAATTTCTGCCCATATCCTTAAAGGACGACGCGTTACCAGCACGCCTGGCATCAAGGATGATATGATGAACGCAGGCGCGCTTTGGTTCAATGAAACAGTCGTCGTAGACGAACATCTGGTCTCCAGTCGCCGCCCCCCCGATTTGCCCGCTTACATGCAAGCCTTTCTCGGCGTCCTTAGCAAATATAAACCCGTCCGCTAGGAGGTTTTTCGATGGAACGAATCCGCGTGATCATCATGGGCGCTGCCGGACGCGATTTTCATGTCTTTAACACCTGCTTTCGCAATGACGCCAGTTATCAGGTCGTCGCTTTTACCGCAGCGCAAATCCCGAACATCTCCGGGCGCGACTACCCTGCCGAATTGGCCGGGCCTCTTTATCCTGCCGGAATTCCTGTTTGGCCGGAAGCAGAGCTTCCTTCGCTCATTGCCGCCTATGACGTCCGCCAGGTTATTTTCGCCTACAGTGATATTTCCCATCTAAATCTGATGCATATCGCATCCGCCATCTTAGCGGCCGGCGCTGATTTTCGTCTGGCCGGTCCGCTCAGCACCATGTTGCATGCGACAAAGCCGGTTATCTCGGTTTGCGCGGTTCGCACCGGCGCCGGAAAAAGTCAGACCACCCGCTACATTACCTCCTTGCTGCAGGAAAAAGGCAAGCGAATCGTCGTCGTCCGCCATCCCATGCCGTACGGAGATCTTTTACGCCAACGCTGTCAACGTTTTGCAACGCTGGCTGATCTGGATCTGCAGCGCTGTTCGATTGAAGAACGCGAAGAATATGAACCCCATCTAAACGCCGGCACCGTCGTCTACGCCGGTGTTGATTACGAAGCCATATTAGAAGAGGCACAGCAGGAAGCGGATATCCTTGTCTGGGATGGAGGAAACAACGATTTTCCTTTTTACCAGCCCAATTTCCACATCGTAGTGGCCGACCCTCTGCGCCCCGGTCATGAAATCAGCTATCATCCGGGTGAAACGAACTTGCGCATGGCTGCGGCCGTCATCATCAACAAGACAAACATTGCCGCGGTCGCAGCGATAAGCGAAGTAGAGGACAACTGTCGTCGGATGGCGCCGCAGGCCGCCATCCTGCACGCCGCTTCCATACTCCATGTGGAAAACGAATCGCTGCTGCAAGGCAAACGCGTATTGGTAATCGAAGACGGCCCCAGTCTGACGCATGGCGAATTACCGTACGGCGCGGGCGTCATCGCCGCCCAACAATACGGCGCGCAAATCATCGATGCCAAGCCGTTTGCCGTAGGCAGTCTGCGCGATACCTATGCAGCCTTCCCGCATCTTGAACAAGCCTTGCCGGCCATGGGCTACGGCAGCGCTCAGCTTGCCGATTTGTCCGCAACAATCGAAAACTGCCCGTGCGATCTGATCTTATCCGCCACCCCGATCGACTTACGCCGCGTTCTTTCTATCGCCAAACCACTCCTGCGCGTTCGCTATGATTTAAAAGAAGTCAGCGGTCCCTCACTTTCCAGTCTGCTGGAACGTTTTTTCTGAAAGAAAGGGCCTCCGCATGGCATTCGCGGAGGCCTTTTCTTTTAATTTCATTTATGAAGGAAGTGCATCCGCCTCTTCCTGTTCCACATTTTCCAGATGCCGCGCGACGCCAAAGAGCAGCAATACGACAACCAGCAGCGCGGCGCTCAGTGCCAGACAGGCATCGACGCCGCCGCTTTGCTTCAAAAAACCGCCAAACGCACCGGAGACAATACCGGCAATCGAACCGCCGCCCAAAAAGAAAGAAATCAGCGAAGGCGTAGCCTGTTCCGCCTGTTGCGTGCCAAAGGCCAGCAAGGCCGCATAGAGTCCTGAGCAAGCCAGGCCGGCCAGCCCTGTCAAGATAAAGCAAGCTAAACGATTGCCCGGCGCCAAGAGCAGACCAAGATAGGCAAACGCTGCGACTAAGAGCGATATCGCCAAATACGTTCTAAGCGGCAACCAACGCCCCAGTAATCCGGACGTCAAACGCCCGGCCGCCATGCAAGCCCAAAACAGAGACAGCGCGATGCCTGCGCTTTTCACATCCAACGCGGCCGCTTCGCGCAAATAAACAACCAGCCAACTAAAATAGGTAACTTCGGCAATGACGTACAGAACAAAAATCGTTCCCGCCAAATAAACGCGCATTGGCCATGACTGACGGCCCGTGTCCTCCTGTTTTGCCTGCGGCAGCGGCTGCTTCGGCAAACGCCTAGCCAGCACGAGCCATAACACGACAAAAAACAGACAGCCTTGATAGAGCGGTTGCCAACTCCATTCTTTGGCCAATAACCAGCCTGCCCACAGCGGCGTTAAAATCGCAGCCAAACTGTAGCAAAAGTTAACCAGCATTAATTTACCGGTGCGTTCCTCCTCATTATGCGTTGCCACGAGCAGATAGTTGGCTGCCGAAGACATCAGACCGATGCCGATGCCGCCAAGCAGGATTCCCTCACCCAACATCAGCAAGCTGCCTGCCGATGCCACCAGCAGACAACCGCCGGCGGCGCACGCCGTAGCCGTCAACGCAATCTGGCGCGGTCCGATTCGACTCAGTAAATAACCGTTGGCATACACAGCCAATGTCGTTCCAATTGAACCAAGCGTCAACCAATAACTGATCACACCGCTGTCCACCTGAAACGTTTCTCCCATTTCAAGAATCGCAAGGCTGTTCAAGCTTCCAATGCCGCCCATAAACAAGTAGGTTCCATATGCTAAAAGGGTAACCAGCTCTTTCATGCAAAACTCCATCACTTCATTTTTTCTTTTCTGACAAACGGAAACGACAAGACGCAGTCGCCTTGTCGCCGATGACACATTATTGGATTATACCTGTTTCAGAAAAAGAACACAAGCGTCTCTTTACAGATCGACCTGCCAGCTGACCGCTGCCGTACCTTCCGTCAGGCGGATCCGCCCCACCAGACTCTCCACGACGGCATCAATGCGCCCGACGCAGACCATCTTCGCATCCACCTTGACTTGAGCGGCATCGTTGCGCAATTCCTGGCTATGTAAACCGATCAGCGACAAACCGTCGCCTTCCGACGCCTGCAGCATCTGGCCGCGCACTTGTGCTTCATGCCCGGCATCGCAAATGATCATAATCGAATATCGTACTTCTTCTTCGCCAGTGATCACGCTATGGCGGTTCACGTTGCGCGCCAAAGGTCGAAGCAGTACGTTAGCGGCTAAAATGACGCCAGTCCCCATTATCGCTTCCACCAGATAACCAGAACCGGTCAATGCACCGATGGCCGCCGAGCACCAAAGCGTCGCCGCCGTGTTCAAGCCCCTGATATCAAAACCGTCACGCATGATGACCCCGGCTCCCAAAAAACCGATGCCGGAGACAATTTGCGCGGCAATACGGCTGGGGCTGGCATCGTTAACGGTCAACGCCGCCAAAGCGACAAACAGCGCCGATCCTGTCGCGACCAGCGTATTGGTACGCAGTCCGGCCATCCGTTGTCGCCACTGCCTTTCAAATCCGATCGCCGCACCCAGTAAGAAGGCGCAGGCAATGCGGATGGTGAATTCTGTCAATGTCATCTAGTTTCTCTCCTGTCAGTCCTCTGCTTTGCCGTCCGCGTTATTTGTTTTGAAACGACGCATAAATTTCCTTGTACTCCGGCGTAGGCTCGATAGATTGGAAGATATACAAATGAACGCCATTCGGATCGTTCACGATAAAGCTGCGTTCCCCCCAAGGCTTGTCCTGCAATTCCTGATAAATCAGCAGTCCTTCATCTTTCAGTCGCTGCAATTCCGTTTCGACATCCTCCACTTCAAACGACAAGATCAAGCCGCGGCCATTAAAAAATTCTCCCGCTTCCCGCTGCGGTAAGGTAAAACTGATTCCGGCATTAAGCGTCGGCGAGAGCAGTTCAACATACCAATCTCCTTCATATACTAAGCGGAAGCCAAAATGCTTCATGTAAAATTCTTTCGACTCCTGTAATTTATCGGTACTGATCGTCGCATCCATTCGTTTGATTTTCATATCAATCCGTCTCCATTTCGCAAATTCAATTTAACAAATCCATCTTGCTGCCTAAAAATAATATTCTACCTGCAACAAAAAAATACCTGCCAACGCCTAAAACAAGCGCACACTATTGTTTGACATTTTTTGTAAGCAATACTAAAATTGACTTATGGCCCCTATCCGGTCACCCCCTATTTTTTCAAAACAAAGGAGGCATCCTCATGAAAAAAGTACTGGTAGTGACAGCCAATCCCAAGCCAACCGACGCTTCGTATACGCTGCGTCTCACGGAAGCCTTTCTCACAGCCTATGCAAAACGGCACCCCGATGACCGCATCGAACGTCTCGATCTTTACGCAGTGGACATTCCCTTTATCGATAGCACGGTTTTTTCCGCCTGGGGAAAGACAGAAAACCACACGCCCGCTGAATTGAAATTAGTCGGCAGAATGAATGAATTGTTGGATCAATTTCTCGCAGCCGACAAAGTAATCCTTGCCGCTCCGATGTGGAATTTTCTTTTTCCGCCTATGGTAAAGGCTTATATCGACAATCTGGTCATCGCCGGAAAAACGTTTTCATACACGGAAACCGGTCCGGTTGGTCTGCTGAGCGACAAACCGATCCTTTTGATTCAAGCGCGCGGCGGTCTGTATCAGGAAATTCCGTTCAGCACATTCGACCATGCCACGCCGTACCTGAAGCATGTCTTCGGCTTCCTTGGCATTCAAAACTTTCACACGTTGGTGTGCGAAGGCACCAATATGGGCTTAGGCGACGCCAGCTTCGACGTCGCACTGAGTCAACTCGACGCACTCACAGCTAAGTTCTGAGCAAATTCTCCTTCACAGTTCTCACAAACTAAGCAAACAAGCATTGCCAATCAGAAAAACCAAAAGGGGCTCGACCGAGTGCCTCTTTGGTTTTTCTTTTTTATTATAAGAAAAAAGCCTAAAGCAATTGACATTTTTTTGCAACTGCAGTATCTTTTAATCAATCGATTAATTAATTGGAGGCCAACATGGAACAAGATACCCGAATCCGCCTGCTCGACGCGGCAACGCCGCTCTTTGCGCAAAAAGGCCTCGGCGGCGTATCCATCCGCCAGTTGGCCGATGCCGCCGCTGTAAACAGTGCATTGATTTCCTATTATTTTAGCGGTAAAGAAGGCTTGTACACGGCGGTACTGGAAAATCAGTTTTCCAGTGTATCGGAATCGTTGCCTTCACTGAGCGATTTACCTGCCGACATGACAGCACGTCTTTCCTGTTACGCCGAGCTTATTTTGGCGGCTCATCGGCGTCATCCTTACCTTCTCCGCTTATGGCACAACGAATTGGCCAATCCGACGCCTTGCTTTGAAAGTGTTGTCAAAAAACATATCCAACGCTTTTACAACTTTCTTCATGCCTGTATCTCCAGCGGCAGCACGAGCGGTGAATTCAAATCGGATATTGATCCGGCGTATGCCGCATTATCGCTTGTCGGCATCTTGAATTTTTATTTCATTGCCAAACCGTTTGCCACTGCTTTTTTCCCCGAACGACAAGATCACGACGTCCGTTATATCGAGCAAGCCTTACACATTTATCTGAACGGTATCAGGAGGTAAACGCATGGACAGAAAGAAAATCATCATCGCCGTTTTATTGTTTGCGACGTTAGGCGCAGCCACCGCCTACAAGCTGCTCGGCAATCGTCCAACCGGAATTACCGCGACCGGAACAATCGAAGTCACCCGCGCCGACATCATGCCGAAAACGAACGGCTATTTGACGCAGTTCACGCTGCAAAAAGGCGATGCCGTCCAAGCCGGGCAGCGCATTGCCATTCTCTCCCGCCCGGATTTGGAAGCGCAGTTGCTGCGCGACGAAGCCGGTCTCAGCAAAGCAAGCGCTCAACTGTCCGATCTGGAAAAAGGCGCGCGCAGTCAGGAGTTGGATGAAGCGACGGCCAATCTGGCCGCCGCCGAATCGCAATACCAAAAAGCGCATAGTGATTTTGAACGCTATAGCCGCCTCTATCAAAGCGGTGCGATTTCGAGCCAGCAATTCGACGCGGCTCGCTCCGGCGACGAAGTGGCGAATAATGCCTTGTCCGTTGCCCGTGCACGCCAAAGTCTGCTTCAATCCGGCAACCGCAGCGACGTGATTCTTGCGCAGCGCCTGGAAGTGGAGCGTTCTGCGGCGATTGTCGCTGCAAGCAAGGCCGCCTTAGCGGACGCTCTTATCGTCAGTCCGCTGTCGGGTCTGGTTCTGACGAAAAATTTTGAAGCAGGCGAATACGTCAATCCCGGCGCAGCGATCGCAACAGTCGGCGATATGAACGACTGCTGGGTAAAAGTATTTATCGCGTCGGAACAATTGGGACTGTTGCGCATCGGGCAAGCGGTGGACGTCCGCGTCGATTCCTTTCCGACGCGCGTATTCAAGGGCAGCATTAAAGAAATCAGTCAAAATGCCGAATTCACGCCGCGGCAAAGCATCACGCAAAAAGAACGCGCCAACCAGGTATTCGCGGTCAAAGTCCGGCTCGACAACGCCGATGGGTTGCTAAAGCCGGGCATGCCGGCCGATGTGGTCATCCCATGATCCGCCTGGAGCAAGTCGTTAAAAAATTTAATGACCAGACGGCGGTAGACGGCATTTCGCTGCATGTCCGGCCCGGCGAAATTTTTGGTTTAGTCGGTCCGGACGGAGCTGGGAAGACGACGCTCATTCGCCTGATTCTCGGCTTGCTGCCGGTCTCGTCCGGCTCGATTCGCCTTTTGGAGAGCAGCAGCGCGGAATCCGTCAAAAGTCAGCTCGGTTATGTGCCGCAGCGTTTCAGCCTCTACGGCGACCTCACGGTGATGGAAAACATTCGCTTGCTTGGCGCGCTCTACGGCGCCGAACAGGCTCAGGTCGACCGTTTGGGGCATGAAATCCTGACGTTTACCAATCTTTTGCCATTCAAAGACCGTTTGGCTGATCAGCTCTCCGGCGGCATGCGGCAAAAACTGGCGCTGGCCGCCGGCCTGATGCACCGGCCAAAACTTTTCTTTCTCGACGAACCGACAACCGGCGTCGATCCCGTATCACGCCGTGAATTCTGGCATATGCTCTATCATCTAAACCAGGAAGGCATGACAATTTTTGTTTCCACGCCCTATATGGAAGAGGCGGAACTTTGTCACCGTATCGCCTTTCAGCATCAGGGACGTCTGGCCGCGCTCGGCACACCCGCTGAATTGAAGCAAGCCTATCCTCACCGCCTGCTCGAACTTCATGCCGCCGCGAAAGATGTCCGACGTCATCTGCACGGCGACTATCTGCTTGATATCGATTCCTTCGGCGAAAAATACCATATCGCCGTCAAGAACCCCGACGCCGCACTTCCGCTGATCCGTGCACAGCTGGCAGCGAACGACATTCCGCTGCTTTCCCTGCGCGAAATAACGCCGACTTTGGAAGATGTCTTCGTGGCGCTCTCGGGAAAGGAGGATATGCTTTGACGCTCGCACTGCACACACATGAATTGAGCCGCACCTTCGGCGACTTTGTCGCAGTTGATAAAGTAAATCTTTCCATCCCTGCTGGCAGCATATATGGTTTTCTCGGCCCGAACGGTTCCGGCAAATCAACGACGATTCGTATGCTTTGCGGCATACTGGCTCCGTCTCACGGCACAGGAAGGATTTTAGGTCTGGAGCTTGGTTCACAGCAGGAAGAAATTCGGCAGCATATTGGCTACATGTCGCAAAAGTTCAGCCTGTACGATGATTTGACCGTGCACGAAAATCTTACCTTCTACGCCGGAATGTACAATCTATCCGGTGGACGCAAACAGGCGCGCATCGATGAAATGCTAGTCATGTCCGGTTTGCAGGACCGGCGTCAGGCTTTGACCGCCAGTCTGTCCGGCGGTTTCAAGCAGCGGCTGGCGCTCGGCTGCTCGATCCTGCACCAGCCGCCGCTGCTCTTTCTTGACGAACCGACCGGCGGCGTCGATCCCAAATCGCGCCGCTTATTTTGGGATATCATCTATGATTTGGCCGCCGCCAAGACGACTGTGATGGTTACGACCCATTTCATGGATGAAGCGGAACACTGCGATAAGATCGGCTTCATCTTTGAAGGCAAATTGATTGCCGATGATACGCCGGAAAATTTAAAGAAAGCGTTGCCAGGCACGTTGCTTGAACTGCCGACCACAACGCCGATGGCGCTCTTCGATTCCATCAAAGCCGCTACATTGCCCTGCCTCGATCTATACCCCTATGGCACCAGTCTGCATGCTTTGGTGCAAGCGGAGCAAGTGGAAGCTTTTGCTCCGTTTGCGCCGCGCGTGATTGCGCCCAGCCTCGAAGACGTGTTCGTCCATTACGTAAAAACCAACCGCAAGGAGTTGATCGGATGATCCGCCTGCGCGCTTTGTTGTTAAAAGAATTCATCCAGATGGGCCGCGACCGTCTGACCTTCGGCATGTTAGTCGGCATTCCGATCTTTCAGCTTTTGATGTTCGGCTTTGCAATCAACACGGACGTCAAACATCTGCCGACCATTGTTTTTGACCAGTCCTTACAGCAGGAAGGGCGCGATATCCTCAGCGCCTTCGAATCCAGTCAGTATTTTGACATCCAAGCAACCGCCGCCAACTATCAGGACGTGACGGCTGCGGTCGAAAGCGGGCGTTGCAAAGTCGGCATCATCATCCCGCCTGACTTCAGTGAAAACGTCAAGCATGGACGCAGCGCAGCGCTGCAAGTAATCGTCGACGCCTCCGACTCGATGTCGGCATCTTCCGCCATCAGCACCGCGCAAATGATCGGGCAGTTGAAATCACAGGAGGTATTGACGAAACGACTGCAAAGCAGCGGCGGACGTCTGCTCGAGCAGCCTTATGACGTTCGCATCCGTCCCTGGTACAATCCTGACTTCGTTTCCGCTTACTACATGGTCCCCGGCATTTTGGGCATCGTCTTGACGATGACGATGGTCATGATCACCTCGATGGCCATCGTACGCGAACGTGAGCGCGGCACGTTGGAACAGCTGATCGTCACGCCGATGAAATCGTATGAACTGATGCTGGGAAAAATCATTCCCTACATCTTTGTCGGCTACGTTCAGGCTACCTTGGCCCTGATGATCGGCATTTTGGTTTTCGACATGCCGTTCTTGGGTAGCCTCACGCTTCTTTACATTCTGACGACGCTGTTCATCGTCGCGTCGCTCTCGCTCGGCGTTTTGATCTCGACCGTGACCAAAACGCAGATGCAGGCGATGCAGCTTTCCTTTGCCGTTTTCTTGCCCAGTGTACTGCTCTCCGGCTTCATGTTCCCCCGCGCCGCAATGCCGGACTTTTTCTTTCATCTCGGCCAACTGCTGCCGCTGACCTTCTATCTTGAAATCATGCGCGGCATCGTACTCAAGGGAATCGGCATCGAGTTTCTTTGGTCGCAGACCGCTGCGCTCGCCTCGTTCATCATCGCCACTTTATTTCTCAGTCTGCTGAAATTCAAAAAAACGTTGGCCTGATTTTCCTCTTTCGAGTGTGGACAATTGAAAAAATAAAATGGACACGAAATGAAAATAAACGATAACACGAAGAAGCGAAGCGGGCCGATCCTATCGGCCCGTTAGAAAGAGTGGAAGAGTAATAATAAACTCTTCCCGCCTTCCCTTCTTCAACTCTTCGTGTAAAAACGTTCCTCTTGATTTCGTTTTGTCGACAGCCGCAAGGGAGCACCACATGAATTTGTGATGCTCCCTTTTTTTGTGCTCTGCTGTCTCAGACAAAACAAACGCTATTCTTTTTTTACACCTGATCCGGCGGTAAGAAATCGCCGCTTCGCCACACGTTCACGGCGTAGCAGGCAAAGGACCAAGAGGAAGAGCAGTGCGGCTCCGCTCTTCGCCTCAAACTCGAAGCCATGTACATATAAATAGGCGCAGGCGATTGTCATTCCGCCCGCCAGTACGCTCCAGACAAGCGCCTGCAGCATTTTCACGATATTGCCCAAATGCTCCTCCAAGCGCGTAAGCGGCACGCGAACCGAAATTTCGCCCCGCTCGGTGCGCCGCAACAGTCGCTCCGCCAAAGGCGGCAATTCCAAAAGGGAAACGGCCGCCTGGGTCGATTTTTTCACCGCTTCCTGCCAGACGCTTTCGTTGCTGCGAGAAAACTGCAACAGATAAGGCTTGGCCTCATCAAGAAATTTAAACTCCGCATCCAGTCCGAGACAAAGACCATAAACGGTACCAAGCGCCCGCCCGAGGAAGACATAACTGGCAGGCAATTGAAAAGGCTGCTCATAGAGCATCGTTTCCAGATCCGCAATAAATTCACGCAGCGCCGCATCCGTAAACGTACGCTCATCGCCCAACAAATGTTCAATCAACTGGCCGACGACCTTGCCCACGCTTTCATTGTCGGCTCCAGGCAATAAAAAGTTCAGACGCTTCAAATGATGCACGACCTGAAGATAATCACGCCGCACGGCGGCAACGACCAGTTCCGCTAATATTTCACGCGTCAGCGCCGTGATGCTGCCGGTCATGCCGAAATCAAGCAGAATCAGTCGCCCCTGTTCATCGACGAACAGATTCCCCGGATGCGGATCCGCATGAAAAAAACCATCCACCAAGACCTGGCCGACATACAGCTTGATCAGCTGCGCTGCCAACGCGCGACGGTCGACGCCGATCGCTTGCAGCGCTTCATAATCGGTGATCTTGACGCCTTGCATATACTCCATCGTCAGAACGCGCCGTGTCGTATAGGACCAGTAGATTTTCGGCACGCGTACGCCAGGATCGCTTTTGCAATTGGCAGCGATCAGTTCGGCGCTGCGACCTTCCTGCAGGTAATCCAGTTCACGCCAAAATGTCTCGTTGATTTCGCTGTGAATTCGATCGATATCAATAAAGTTCGCCCAGTCGGTAAACAGTTTAATCAGACGTACCGCCTGCGCCAACACGGTCAAGTCGACCGCAATAATCGTTTCCATATAAGGACGCATGACCTTGACCGCAACCTTTTCACCGCTGATCAAACCGGCCCGGTGAACCTGCCCTAATGACGCGGAAGCAAGAGGCTGCGCTTCAAAAAAAGAAAAGACCTCTAAGAGCGGACGTGCGAACTCGGCTTCGACGGCCTCCGTCACATCCTGCAGCGCGACCGGCGCCACCTCATCCTGCAAGTGAGCCAATTCAATAAGCACGCTGCGCGGCAGCAAGTCGACGCGCGAGCTCAGTACCTGGCCCAGTTTGATCAGCAGCCCGCCCATCGCTGCCGCCGCGCTACAAAACTCCTTGGCCGTCTGCACATATAACGCTTCGCGCCGCAGCGCGATCCAGGCCTTGTCCTTAAAGATACTCTGGATTTTCAGGCGATAAAAACGCCAAAAAATATGCAGCACCAAACGTATGCCTGTTAGAAAGCGCCCTATGATGAACCCATATCCCGGTCGTCGCATAGGCAGCCCCCTCTCGCTTCTCTTCTTGCCACTACCTTCTCGCCCTGCCGACAAACTCCTGCCGTTATAGCAACAAGGCCGGGAAAGCTCCCTGCTTTCCCAGCCCTTGTCAGTTTCAGTTATTCGGTCAGATGCAGCGGAATGCCGCGCTTGATGCTGGCGAATTTGCGCTGCGCATCCTTAAACGCCGTGACGACCGCATTAATGGAAGAACCAAAGTAACGGCTTTCAATCTCGGCAATCGTCGTCATTTCATCGCCCTGCAGACTCTTGCCGATAAAAAGGTAACGGAGAAAATCCCGCGTCAGTTCCATCGCCGTCGTACTGCTTGAATCAACGATAAGTCCCGATTCCTTATCCACAATAAAGCAAATGGAAAAACGCCCCTGTTGCGAAGATTTTGCATTGCCTACGACACAAATCGATTCTGCCGGAAACATAGCGATCACCCCATTCTTACGCATTGGTTATTCTTTCCTTTTAGCTTATCATACCGTGCTGCATCCTTCAACGCATTTTGCCGGTTCCGTCAAGAAAGCCTGTAGGCGCGCAAAAAAACGGCCGAGATGAAGACCATCCGCCAACCCGTGATGAACCTGCACTGACAGCGTCATTTTCCAACGTTCGCCGACCTGCTCATATTTTCCCCAGGCAATCCTCGGGACGGCGTCACTGTCGTCGCCTCGCATCGCATGACTGATGCCGTTAAAGGCAACCCAGGGAACGCTGGTGATAAAGAGCAAATCATCGCCGTCATCGCTCAGCAGTGCACCGTTCTGCGCAGCCGCCATCCGCTCCAGCGCAGTTTCGACAAATGCGTCGCCCGCGAGCTGATAAGGCGTCGCACAAAAGCCAAACCGTTCATCCGGCAGCATAATTGTGAACGACGGATGCACGACATCATGTTCCACGACGGCTCCTGCACGTATGCGCTGACGAAACTCCGGCATTTCATTGGCCACACGGCTGACCAGATAGACCATCCAGGGAAAAAACGGACGTCCCGTCTCTTTCAGCCATGCCTTAAATTGCGTCAGATCGAGCTGTGCGCTCAAACTGAAATACGGTTTGGCATATGTGTAAAACAGCTGATAATGTTCCCTTCTCGACCAACTTTTCATATCAATTTCCCGCATCATCTCACCCTTTCCTTTTTCCTTGTCAAAAGCGCCATGTCCATGAAAATAATAGTTATTGTTTAAATGGTTATTACAATATTGTTAAAACAGAAGGCGCTGCCGCAACTATTCCGCCGCGACGTCGCCTTCTGTTCAAAGCAATTCTTAATGCACTTCCAAGTCTTTAATCCGCACGAAAAAACCGTCAACCTTTCCGGCTTCGCCGTGAATCTCAAATTCATTCAGCCAGCGACGGTCCTTGCGCAGCCGACATTCAACAAAGACAGCGCTCACGCCGCATTCATCGGCAATCCGTTCTACCTTCGTCTGGAGCAGCGTCGTCACTAACGTTTGATTGACAATGATTTTCCTAGCCATCATTCCTGTTTCTCCTATTCCTACCCTATCCCGCTTATCTACTTTACCACATCCGGAATAAGAGGCAAACCATTAACCTACAATTTCAAGCCCTTTATCCTGATGGCGGCTCGCTTTAATCTGTTCTTCCAGCGTCTTATATAAATATTCTTCCGTCGCACCGGTATGCGCGATCGCACCGCCCACGCAAATCGCCAGTTCAAGCTCCTCCTTGTATTTTTGCCCGGCTGTTTGGATCAAGTCGCGCACTTTGTTCGCCCAATTCAGTAGCATTCCCTTTTGACTCTTGTAGCAAAGCAGCATGAACAATCCGCCCTGCCAGCGGCTGAGGATATCGCCGTCATCCATGTTTTCTGCAATCGTCTTGGCCATAATCTTCAGCACTTCATTGCCTACGCTCATGCCAAACTCATCATTGACTTCGCGCAAGTTTTCCAACTGAAAGAAGAGCATGCTAAAGGAGCGGCTGCCGCGTTCATTTTCCGAAGCTAGGAGCATACGCACCTTATTCTCCATATACTCGCGATTTGCCAGGCCTGTCAATGAATCGAGAAAAGCCTTACGCATCAATTCTTTAATCTGACTCGGATTCGTCGGCGTGCCGGATTTGACGAATAAGGCCATCGCACCGATGACATTTCCCTGATCGTCGGTCGCCGGAATAAAGCGCATATTCACCGCAATTTGCTGCCCCTGTTTGTGACGCAGGAAAACCTGCTCCTCACGTACAAGCTGATCCGCCATCGTCTTGAGCATCGGACACGATTTACCGCAAAGCCGCTCGCCCCGTTCATTGAGATGCGACAATATTTCGTCATAGCAAAAACGGCCAATGACCTCCGTCGCCTTATAACCGGTCAGCTCTTCCGCCGCACGGTTCCAAAACAAGATCGTCCGGCTGTCATCGACGCCGTAGACACCATCATATAAATTCTCAAGAAATTCATTGTTGTGCGTCCAATTCACCATCCTGTGTCCCCTCCACCTTTACGCCGTCTTTCTTTCTTAATTTACTACCCGAGAGAGAAACTCCTGCCTGTCCGGCAGATTATTTTCCCGCCGCAACCGGCAAACGACCAGGCGCGGCCTGACGCCCCGCCAATACCGCACCCAGCGCCGCAACGCTCACCGGTTGATCGCCATAAACCGCTAAAAATGTTGAAACGCCGGGCAGATAATCGCTGTCATACGGCACGCCCATCGCCGCTATAAGCATACGCTCCTGCGGCAGCGCTTTAAGTAGTTCGAGCCACTGCCGGTTACGGTACAAATTGTATGATCCGGCAACGATCAACGGCGCCTGACGAAACGCAAGCGGCACATCAGTAATTGTCGCGTTGAGCGGCAGCAAACAGGGTTTTAAATTCGGACATTGCGCCAGAAGCGGCGGCAAGGCGGCGCTATACTCCTTCGGCCATAGCAGCGGAATACTTCCGCCCTGCACAAGAGGCAGCAAATGATTTTTGTCACGCAACAGCGTGATACTGGCTTTCGCCACTTCCTCCGCCACCGCCAAATACTCCGGCGAAGCCAATTCCTTCAACGCCGCTTCATCGGCCGCCTTTGGCGCTGCATCTAACAATCCGTAGCGCTCCTTGCTCTGCAAGATGCGCCGCACAGATTCATCCAGCCTCTTCTCTGTTATTCGCCCGCTTTTTAACGCAGCCAAAAGCGCACGATGAATCGCCGCCTGTTCGGCCGGTTCATGTCCGGTATCTGCGCCAAAGAGCAGCAAATCCGCGCCGGCCAGAAAGGCCTGCACCGCCGCCTCCTCCATGCCCCAGCGCTGGTCAATCGCCCCCATGCTGAGCGAATCGGTTATGATCAGGCCGCTGCCTATTTCCCGGCGCAATAAACCGACGACCGTCGGCGAAAGCGTCGCCGGCAGACCGCTTTCATCGAGCGCCGGTACGACGACGTGCGCAGTCATGACTGCCGGAACGCCGGATCGGATCATTTGACGGAACGGGTACAACGCCGTCTCTTCCAACTCAGCGCGCGTCTGTCCGGCCAATGGCAGTCCGAGATGCGAATCGACCGCCGTATCGCCGTGTCCTGGAAAATGTTTGGCCACGCAAAGGACCTGCTCGTTGCGATAAGGCGCAAGCATTGCCGTTCCCAGTCTCGCGACCAGCTTCGGGTCCGATCCGAACGAACGAATGCCGATCACCGGATTAGCCGGATTGCTGTTCACATCGACGACCGGCGCAAAGTTCATGTTAATGCCGATGCTATGCAGCTCACGCGCTATCACCTGTGCGGTCTTAGCCGCGAGTTCTTCACTGCCGGTCGCTCCCAGCGCCATATTGCCTGGAAAGACCGTTACTCCCTGCGTCAATCGTGTCACCCTGCCGCCTTCCTGGTCGATCGAGATAAAAAGCGGCACATCGCCCTGCGTGCGCATCTGCAGCTGCAGCGAATCCGTTAGTGCAACAATTTGCCGCGGATTTTCCACATTGCCGCTGACGCCATATAAAATCACGCCGCCAAGGTGAAGCGTCTCCAGCCGCTTTGCCAATTCGTCAGAAAGAACCGGGCCACGGAAAAAGCCGATCATCAGCTGCCCGACCTTTTGCTCGAGCGACATGCTGTACAGTCGTGCTTCCACGCTGTCTTCTTGCTCCGCTGCCGATACGATCGAAACCATCAAACTAAAAATTATTATGGCTGCATATATCATTTTTACGCTTCGTCGTTTCATTTCTCTGCTCTTCACTGCTTTGCTCCTTCACTGCATTTCTCTACTATTTCCGTCTCTTTTGGCAAAATTCCTCTATCCGAGAAAAAGGAGCAGTTCCAAGAGGAACTACTCCTTTTTCGCATAGGCAGCCGCCAAAGCTTCCTTTTCGCGTTTCGTCAACCTTTTAATTGCATATTCCCTGGCCTGCGCGGCCTGCTTCGTGTCAAATTCTTCGTGATATGCGAGCGTGACCGGCCCGCGACCGCGGGTATATTTTGCGCCGTTGCCTTGGTTATGCGCTGCAATACGACTCTCCAGATCCGTCGTCCAACCACCGTACAGGCTGCCGTCCCGGCAGCGCAGCAAATAGGTGTAAGCGGTCATCAGGGCGTTTCTTGAATCGTTATTTTCTTAATCACGATATCTTCAACCGGTTTGTCCTGCGGCCCGGTTTTCGCCTTGCCGATCATTTTTACCACATCGAGACCTTCGCTCACATTGCCGAATACCGCATGTTTGCCGTCCAGCCAAGGCGTGGGAGCCAGCGTGATGAAAAACTGCGAGCCGCCGCTGTTCGGTCCGGCATTCGCCATCGACAGGATACCCGCCCCCGAATGGCGCAGGTCCTTGCTGAACTCGTCCGGAATACTGTAACCAGGTCCGCCGGTACCATTGCCTTTCGGATCGCCGCCCTGGATCATGAAACCGTCGATGACGCGGTGAAAAATGAGTCCGTCATAAAAGCCTTTGCGGCTCAGCGAGACAAAATTGTTCACCGTTTGCGGCGCTTTATCGGCATTCAATTCCACCTTGAACGTTCCCTTCGACGTTTCAAATACCGCGATCGGGTTCTTACCGCTTGGCGTTTGCACAGGAGCCTGTTCAACCGGTTTATCAGGCTTTGCCGGTTGGGACGGCACGCCAGCGCAGCCCGCGGTCAAAACCAAGAGAACTATAGCTAGTAATGTCAGCAACACAGTTCCATTTTTTCTCATAAAAAACCTCTTTCTTCATCCTCATTTTATCTTTGCATGACAAATTCTTCTCCGGCATGCAATGGACTCCAGACCGGAACGGGAAAATCAAACGGCGGCTGCCACGGCGCACCGTTGCTGTGCATCGTAACCAGTTGCTTTACCCTGACCTGATCGCAAAACTCCTTCACGCCGGCCGCCCGGTACTCACCCAGACGCTGATCAACGGGAAAAAAAGCCAAATCCATCGTTAAACCGGCCACTTTCGCCAGTTCGCGACGCCATGCAGCATCCGCTTGCTTACGATTGGCGGGCGTATCGCCGGTCCAGTGCCAGCGGTTCAGATCCCCGGCGTGAAAAATGCGCCAGCCGTTTAGTGCAACGCAAAACGAAACGCCTGCATCCGTCGAGCCATACGTCTCTATCGTTAGGTCGTCGAGCGCAATCCGTTGGTACGGCTTGCAGTAAATGATTTTTTCATGCGCTACGCTGCCCATACCGCTAACCGCATGAATGTCTTCACTTAAAATATAGGCGCGCACCTGATTTTGCCAATTGCCGATCGTGGCGACAAAGTGGTCGCTATGCGCATGCGAGCTAAAAAACAAAATCCGCTTCGCCTTTTCAATCAGCACGGGCAGTCGTTCGGCCGGATCGCGAAAATAATCAAACACCAGCAGATCGTCAGCGCAGCGCACAGCAAAACCGCTATGTTCCAGATACGTAACCGTAAGTTCTTTCATTCTCTGCTCACCTCCTTACGTGAGATAAATCTCATAGTCCATACCTTACCACGATTTTAGCGCGTTGTCAGCACCCTCGGCAAAAATCGCCGAAAGCATAGGAACCTAAAGCCTGATATGCTATGATAAAAAGGCATTGCAACCATCTTGACTAAGGAGGAATTCCATTTTGAAACGTTTATCGCTCTTTTTGCTGTTACTGCTCAGCCTGTCGTTTTCCATTTCGGCCGAAGCCGCTCCTGCGGCGCCAGCCATCGAATATGAAAAAGGTCTTGTACTGAGCGTCACGCCGCTCGAACTTTCCGCGCAGAAAAAAGCGGCGCTTGGCGAGGGCATGATGGTCCACTTTCGCCTGACCAGCGGACCGGACATCGGCAAGGAAATCGACACGATCAATTACGTCTCCGGCAAATCGGCCTATGAGATGAAGGTAGAGCCCGGCGATAAGGTCATTGTCGCAGTCAGCCATGATTTCGGCAAGACCGCTTACAACATCAGCGACTTTGACCGTCTCGACTATATCTATTATCTGGTCGGATTATTCGTCCTGGTGCTCTTGGTATTCGCTCGCATCGTCGGTTTGAAATCGGTCATCGTGATCGGCGTTTCGCTGCTGATCATCTTCAAATTTTACATCGGCCAGGTCCTTTCAGGCTCTTGGAATTTAGCCGCGCTTACCGTCAGCGTCTGCGCGGTAATCGCAGTCCTCACCCATCTGCCGATCAGCGGCTGGTCGCGTAAGACGGTCGCGGCATTGCTTGGTTCGATGAGCGGCGTAATTATTGCCGGACTCCTGTCAGCCGCCAGCGTTAAATTGATGCACTTGACCGGCCTCGACAGTGAAGAAGCAATGCTGCTCAAAGCAGCGACCTTATCCCAAGTCGATTTTCAGGGCATTCTTTTTTCCGGCATGGTATTCGGCGCACTTGGCGCAGTAATGGACGTTTCGATTTCTATCGCTTCGTCGCTGCGCGAAGTCTCCGCCGCCCATCCTGAAATCAGTCGCAAGCAGCTCTTTATCTCCGGCATGAACGTCGGCCGCGACATCATGGGTACGATGTCCAACACGCTGATCCTCGCCTATGTCGGCAGTTCACTGCCGCTTGTCCTTTTGATTATGTCGCAACCTCAGGTCTCACCGCTGAAGATCTTCAATCTCAGTCTGATCGCCACAGAGGTCGCACGCGCGCTGACCGGCAGTATCGGCCTCATTTGCTCGATCCCGCTGACCGCTTTAATTTCCGCCTGGCTGTTTCACCAGGAAAATAAAAACCAGTAATGCTGCTCTAGGAGGCGATCATTTTGCATTACGGCGCTCTTTTTTGCATCGGCTTGTTATCTGCCGCGATGCTGACCATTAACGGAACGTTGGCAGCGCGAAGCAATCTGTATTTTACCGTGTTTTGGGTGCATGCTTTCGGCACGCTATGCGCTGCCGCCCTCTTGTTTGCACTGCGCCGCCCGCTGCGTAATTTTCCTGCCAACCCGTTCTTGTACAGCGCCGGTTTCCTAGGCGTTATGATGGTCGGACTCAGCAGCTTTTGTATGCAATTCGCCGGAGCGACGCTGACGCTGGCGGGAGCGCTCGCCGGACAGACCCTGTGTGCGGCAGCGGCAGGGCATTGGGGGATCGGCGGTTCACCGCGCGAAGCGGTGACGGTGCGCCATCTACCGGGTTTTCTTCTCATTTTGGCAGGAATCGTCCTGCTTGGTCTTGGTTAGAAAGGAGTTATCCGCATGCTGACTTATCTTTTTCTCAGTCTGGCCAGCGGCGCGATCGGCGTCCTTTCCTGGCTGATTAATCTGTCGCTCGCCAGACGAATCGGTGCGCTGCAAGGCTCGTTCATCAACCATGTCGTCGGCAGCGCAGCCGCCGCGCTTTTATTCCTTGCCGTTCCGGCAGCGCTCCACCCGTTTACGGAACTGTCCGCACTGCCTTGGTGGACGCTGACCGGCGGCCTGATCGGCGTGCTGGTCGTAATGTCGCTCAACCATCTCTTGCCGCGTACCGCACTGCTCGCTTCCTCGCTGCTGTTATTCCTCGGCCAATGGATCGGCGGCCTGCTGCTTGACTATTACTGCGCCTTTCCGCTGCCATGGCCGCGCATACTCGGCGGACTGCTCATTGCCTGCGGCCTCTTGCTGAACCAATATATCACACTGCGCGCTAAAGCAAGCGCCATTTCCCGCTAACGCAGAAACGGAGTCTTATCATGAAACAACATCGTATGACTTATGCTATTTTAACGTTTGTCGTCATCCTTTGGGGCGTCAACGTCGTGATGATTAAATACCTGCTCGGCTATTTTCCGCCGTTGGCGCTCGCGACGATCCGCATGGCTCTGGCAGCGTTCAGCCTTTTGCCAGCCATTCTCCGCTCATCGCAGCTGGCGGTACCGCGCCGCGCCTGGTGGCCGATTATCGGCGTCGCCTTTTTTTCGATTTTAGTCCATCAACTTTTTCTCGCCTTCGGTCTGGCCAATACCAGCGCAACGCACGCCTCCTTATTGCTCGGCTTGAATCCACTGGTGACAGCTTTACTGGCCAGCCGCTACGCCGCCGAGCCGTTGTCCGCCGCCAAAATCATCGGCATTATTCTCGGTTTCTGCGGCGTATTGCTGGTCGTTTCCGGCAACACGCATTCGATCGCCACGCCATTTGGCGACGCGTTAATTTTTGCAGCCACCCTAGCCGCCGTCCTTGGTTATCTCTGCGTAAAAAAAGCCACCACCCTCGTCTCACCGCTGATTGTCACCGCCTATAGTCATCCATTGGCCGCCGCCGGTCTCATCTTCTTAACGCTCTGCAGCGGTGATGCTTGGAGCTACGGCAATATCAAGGACGCCTGGCCGCTAATCATGCTGCTGATTTCCAGCTTCGGCAGCACCGCGCTGGGAGGTTACCTTTGGAACCGGGGCATTCAACGCATCGGCGCTTCCAACACCTCGCTCTTTCAAAACGGCATTCCCATTGCCGGAATCTTCGCTTCGGCACTCTTTCTCTACGAACCGCTCGGCTGGCATCATATCGCCGCTCTTTTCCTGGTTCTCTCAGGCGTCAGCTTAGGCAGCGGCGCTTGGCAGCGGAAATGATTTTTTCCGTCAAAAAAAGTCCCGGCAAATTGAAGTGACCCCAAAAAGTTAGACAACTATTTATTTTAAGCAGCCATAAGGGTTTGCTGCCTGTGTAGAGCGGGTGGCAAACCCTTTAACTTTGTCTTGATGCGTCGGTTGTTGTAGTAGTCGAGATAATCGATCAACTCCGACTTGAAATGTTCAACTGAGTCAAACTCCTGTAGATACAGAAGTTCACTCTTTAGTATTCCGAAGAAGTTTTCCATAACGGCATTATCCAGACAGTTCCCTTTTCGGCTCATACTTTGGGAAATGCCCTTTTCTTTGAGTGCGTGCCGATAGCGTTTGTGTTGGTATTGCCAGCCTTGATCTGAGTGAAGAATGAGATTCGAGTTGTTTGGAATCTTGGCAAATGCTTTATCCAGCATACGCAGTGCCATAGAGAGTGCCGGGCGATCTGAAATAACATAGCTGACAATGTCACGACTGCATAGATCCAGTATCGGTGACAGATACAGCTTCTGCCCAAATAACTTGAACTCTGTAACGTCAGTAACCCACTTCTGATTCGGTTTTGCAGCCTCGAAATTCCGTTCGAGAAGATTGAAAGCTATTTTGCCAACCTCGCCCTTGTAGGAGCAATATCTTTTCATCCGAACCCGACAGACGATACCCTGTTCTTTCATCAACCGTTGTACTGTCTTATGGTTAATGACATATCCGCGATTGTGCAGTTCATTCGTGATACGTCGATAGCCATAGCGACCTTTGTTTTCCGTGTAGATTGCAGTAATCTGTTCTTTAACCGCGCTATACTTATCAACTGCCGTACTTTTTTTCGCATAATAGTAATAGGTAGCGCGCGGCAGACTGGATACTTCAAGCAGCAGAGAAATCTTATGTTCATGCCTCAGTTCCCAAATCACTTGCGCCTTTTGCTTTGGCGTTCCTCTTCTAGAACCAAGGCCTTCAACTTTTTTAAATAGGCATTCTCCGCTCGCAGCCGTTGGACTTCAGCAAGTAAGTCTTCTTCTGTTTTTTTTGGTAACCCGATAGGACGACCTTTGCTTCCACGCCCTCGACGTTCTATGAAAAGTCCCTCAGGTCCCTCTTCCAGATAGATTCGTTCCCAGTTGGAGACACGCTTGTGACTACTTATACCAAATTGCAGTGCTATCTCGCGATAACTTAATTTCTCTCGATGCATTGTTTCTACAACATTTAGTTTAAATTCCCCAGTGTATTTTTGATTCGGTATCCCTTTTGGCATAAAATCACCCCCAAAGTTATTTTCAGTATACTATACTGTCTAACTTTGGGGGTGCAGTTCA